>NZ_NMPS01000152.1:0-8761 GCF_002261125.1 Siphonobacter sp. BAB-5385
CGTGCCGACATGGAATGTATAGGGACTAAATGATCAGCCGTGCCTGCGGGGCGAAAGAGTGACTCAATAGCGAACCAAGTTTCCGGGTAAAATACCTGGGGACTAAAATACCAGCCGTATCTGCGGAACGCAAGGCTTCACTAGTAAACGGTTAGGTCAAACAAAGGCTCATGTAAGATCGGAAAAATTCGCATAAACCATTCCCGTACGTTATTGATCCACTGTTCATTACCACTCACTTTTGTTGAGTAAACACGGACCAAACGATCATGAAAAACAAAGAACAAGTACTTCTGCATCATTCCCTGGGCCTGGATCAATGGGACGACGAAGAAATCGGTTACGACGACAACTGGATGGTTTCTGCCACCGATCTGTTCCGAACCTTCGAGTACCTGCCCGATGAATCCCTCGACTAGTCGAGGGTCGGTACCATTCGCTGTTTAGCCCGGGCCGAGTCGTAATACTTGGTCAGGGAAGCGTACACAATCAATTCATAGGCCCGCTGCTTGGTTGGGAAAATGCGGTTGATCATCATGTGAATAAAACTCGCCAGGAGGTGATACCGTTGGTCTTTGCCCGAAAAGGAAACGTTCAAGTGCATAAGCACGTCCGTCAAACCGGAAGGAGCGGCTTCTCGGGGGGCATTCAGTTGCTGTTCAATCAAAGGCCGGTACAGGCGGTATTTGTCATTCAGCTGTTTGCGTAACGTGGGATTTCCGCTGAATTCCTGAAAAAACTGGCCATTTAGATGGCTCATGAGTTCGTGCCTTTCGGCAATGGTTAAGCCCGCTTCGGTGAGTAACTGATCGATCTGACGGGTGGCAAACACGAATCGCAGGCTTTCATCGGCGGCAATGCCCGCTTCTTCCAGAAAGGAAAGGGTCGTCAGGCTGTCGTAATGAAAGATCGTTTCGCAATGTTCCATGTGCTGCATGCCGTAGCGTTCGAGTTCCCGCTGATACGTGTCGGTCTGAATGCGGTGTACTAGTCCCGTCTGAACGTGGGGTCGCAGTACCTGCTCAATGGCCCGAATGACGTGGTGATAAAACTCCAGGTGCGGATTTCCCAGAAACCGGAGCCGCAGGTGCGGATCGGGATCTTTGTAGCGAACAAAGAAAAACTGGCGGATGATGTGATTACCTAAAAGCTGGCGTATCACCGGATACAGGCTTTGGATCAGGATTAAATCCGAAGACTTCTCGCCGATGTACACCTTCAGGTACAGCCATTCGCTGCCAATCGAAAAGCGACGCTGCGGTACTTCGGAAGTCTTATGTGACAGCCCCGGAATGGGCGATACGGCCGTATTGTAAAAAGGCAGGATGAGTTCGTGCGTAAACTTCAGGCCCCGGGCTGAAACCGGGCATTGCTCGGGCGTCGACAGAAATTCCAGCAACTGAAGCGTACCCTGTTTGCGTAATTCCAGCCAGAGTAACTGTAAGGAAGGAGCATCCTGTGCGTTGATCAGCAGTTCATTATCTCCCGAAGCCAGTACGAAAAAATCCGGTAAGCCTTTCTGTTTTAACACGCTAGTCAGTTGATCGGCTGACGCACACTCTTCACTGCGTAAAGCCCATCTGGCCCGGCTGATGATGATGTTTTCGTAGCTGACCCGTGGTAAAAAGGCCTGTTTCTTCAACAAACTCCAGTCCCAGTGCAGGAGAAAAGGCGTATCTTGCGACTGTAAATCGCACAAGAAGCGGTACAGCGGCAGGCTATTTTGGTAATTATGAGCATTTGAAAGCCGGGGGATAACGCGTTTGTTAAGCCGCTGCGAGCGTAAAATTACCTGCTGGTTTTGCAGGGATACCCGTAAATCTTCCAGCGGAATCTGATAAGCGGGGTCCAGTGATGATTGGCCCATGTACGGAATCTCGTACGTGTGCAACGCGGGTCTGGTTAGAATATTACCGGCTCTGGAATCGGGGCAGTAGACGATTTCGGCGAAAATGACATCGGCGTGAAAACGCTCTTCTTCGGCCACACACGCCCGTACCTGCTCCGTCAGGGTTGCACTTCCTTCACAAAACCGACTCAGCAAATTCACCGCAGAAGGGCCACTACAGGCCGCCATGCTGAACTGAAAATCTCCCTGATCCAGGGCTTGTTCTGACGCGGCAAGCAGACTGCCCAACACATAAAAGCTATGAGCCATGCGTGGCGAAGGAAGCTGATGCTGACCAATCCAGCCCAGATCGTCGTTACTGAGTTGAATCTCCCGTTGATGCGTACTAAGGCAATGACTGAACTTTTCCAACAGAAAATCCTGCCACCAACTGGGCCGGGCTTCCGTGTCTTCGGGGGTTACGCTGGGCAATGACAGATCATCCACCATCGGGGCGTACCCCATGCCCAAAGGTGACTGCTGACCGTATCCTACGCCAATTTCGTGATCCAGGGCCAAGGCCAGCGGGACTTCTTCATCTTCGTAGCGATTGTAAAAGCGACGTTTAAAAGCTTCCAGTTCGGGGTTTTTATAGGGCCGATGCAGGACCATCAGGCGGGAGAGTTGCTTCGTAATTTTCTCCACCACCGAAGTCTGTAGCTGATTGACCGCCAGCGAATGAAAAGCATCTACCTGAATGATGTCGGGTTTGGACGTGGCCTGATCGTACTGATCGAGCCAGCGGCGGGTTGCTTCATACGTCAGGCGGAGATCTGTGCTGGACCGTAGTAAGCCCTGAAGCTGGCTCAAAATAGCGACCAGGGGTTGCGTACTAGCAAGCGTTTGCAATCGTTCGATCAGGTAGTTTAAGTAATCCGTACCCGTTAGCGTAGGCTCAATTTCAAACACCAGTAAGTGATTGCTCAGCAATTCATCCAGATATTCCTCGGCCTCGGCTGGTTCGATACCTAATTCACTTAGGCCATGCGTTAATTCGGGTAACGTAGCTCCCTGGCGAGCCTGCTCGAAAATCAGGTCCAGAAACTCATTCTTTTCCACGGCACTGATAAAATACTGCCGTTGCTGCTGTACCCGCAGCGGCTCAACGTAGCGGTACGAATCGCCCACCGTATACAATGACGTACATAGATACACGCGAAGTTGCGAGCGGAGCACGGGCTGCTGGGTAAGCCAGTCTTTCAGAGCAAACAGACACTCCACATCCAGACGGGTATGCGTTTGCAGCCGCTCCCGATCAACCCCTTCCCAGTGCGTGGTCGAAGCAATTTGTCCGACCGAACAACCCGCAAACAATCCATACGGCGTGCATCGGGTACTCATGCGGATGGCGTATTTATACAGAGCGTATATAAACTTGTCGCCTTCCGGTAATTCGGCTCCCGCAAACCACTGCTGAAATCGCTCGTACAAAGCAGGAGAGGCCAGACATAAGGCCTGTTGGGCCAATGGACTGGCGTACCAGGATCTTAGCTGAGCGGCTAAGGGAATGGAAGAAGCGTTTTGCTGAAGTTGGAGAAGTTCGTCAATTGACCAGTGCGGTTGGCGGAGGAGGTAAAATCCAAACGGGTGGAGCATTGGATATCAGGGGGCTGGTTGGCTAGCTAAATGTAAGCTTTCGGCCCCTGTACTCCGTTGCCAGGCAGGAGAATTTTTCGTTTCGACCGGTTAATATTGATGTAAATCAATACTTGTCAATACATTGAAAATGAGATATTTAAATATTACTTAACCTGGACTGAGTATTTGTAAACTTGAGATGAAGCTAATAACCCGATTCCGCCAGTGCAATGTATTTTTCAATGGCCTGTTGAAACTGTTGGGCGGGGAAGGGTTCAGTAAGAAAATGAAGGCGTTCGAGTTGATAGTGAGCATACAAGTGCTCCGGGTACAGCGAAGACAGGATGAGTGACTTACAGTGACGTAAGGTCGTAACCAGGGGTTCGGGAAGAAGCGAATGGGGTTCGGGAAGACTGACAAAAACCAGATCGTACTTCCCCGACCGTATTTCCTGAACCGCTTCGCTGGAATACGAACCGGTCCAGGTTAAGTCCAGACAGCCCGTCCGCCGGATGTAATGTTCCAGCAGGGTGTTGGTTAAATACGATCGGTGAAGTAAGAGGCAGTTAAACATGGATTAGCGGCCGTAAGTGATGGTAAACATTTCGCAGAGCCGTGAGGAAACCGTTAATTCAGAGCGTCCACCGGTAGAAGCATGCAGCGATACCAGGCGTTCTTTTTTAAGGACTAAGCGGTTAGCGGAAGTAGAGGGCGTTTTCATAAACGGTAGAGCGAAATGGTTGGTTTGTGTACCTCTCTGGGCGAGGAGGACATGACAAAGGTAAAACGCCGGATTAGGGAGATTCAAGAAATTTAGCCGGACACGACGCTACCTTCGACGAATGAAAAGCTGGCATCGTCGAATGCATTAGTCGAGTGAAGAATGCGACTGTTGTTCCAACTGAAGGATTAGCTCGGCGGTGTACGTTTGCTCGCTGGCGTGCAGGGAAAGCTGGTGCTGGGCAGGATATAGCAAGTCGAGCCGTTTACGGGTATTCACCAATCCGACGCCGCCGGAGTTGGGTTTTTGCGGAGCTGGATTCGAGAGCGAACTGACGCTGTTTTCCACCCGAAACGTAAAGGTTGATGCTTCCAGATGGGCTTCTACCCGGACGAAGGCTTTATCGCGGGTTTTACTGGCTCCGTGTTTGAACGCGTTTTCAACCAGTGAAATCAGGAGCAAGGGAGCAATCTGATGGTGTTGAAAATCACCAGTTTCAGTATAGCTGATTTCTACCCGCTGTCCGTGGCGGGCCCGTTCCAGCAGTAAGTAGTTCTGAATGAATTCCAGTTCCTTGGCAACCGTAATGCGTTCGACGTTCGATTCATACAGATTATACCGCATCAGGTCCGAAAGCTTGAGAACGATTTCGGCGGCCTCATCATCAAGATCTACCACCCGTACGTAAAGACTGTTGAGCGTATTGAAAAGAAAATGCGGGTTGATCTGGGAGCGGAGAAAATCCAGCTCCAGAGCCAGATTGTTCTTTTCCAGTAGCAGTTGTTTTCGGTCGGACTCGTATTTATCCCGTTCCAGTCGCAAAGCCCGGTTGCGGTATTGAGTAATGTCTTTAATTCCCTTGAAAAAGAGGATGATGGTAGGAATAAACAGCGACCAGGAGTAACTCCAGAAAGCCGTCGGCAGGTGCGTAAAGCAGCCCAGTAAGCCGTGAGGCTTGAGAAATTGATGCCAGATTTTTTCTACGTAGGATACCTTGGCAAGGCCGTAACCATCCGAATAGGGTTGTACCCACTGAAAACTATAATAGTTGATCAGGTAAGTGACCTGAAAAACCAGCAAAATCGCCCCAATCAGATAGGGGATGCGACGGGTATAGAGATAGCGGGGAAAAACAAAATGGCCCAGCCCGTAGTACACACTGATATCCACCAGCCAGGTAATCAGCGAAAGACGGGAAACGACTTCGGTATTGTCCTGTACGAGCCGGGGAGCAAAATAATTCCGGTCTAGAAAGTACAGCAACAGCCAGGCCAGCAAATGCAGACCTGCGTTCTTCAGCGTGCTTCGGTGATGGCGATCAAAAATAGTCAAGACTAGCTACGGTTTTTGCGTAAGGTTTCCATAACCGACTCCCGAAAAGTGACGCCAATGGGCACTTTCTTGCCGTCCGTCGTCGTAATGACGTTGCCATCAATTTCCTGAATGGCTCGTTTGCGAACGATGTATGACCGATTGACCCGCAGAAACAGGGCGGCAGGCAGCATGGCTTCGATCTTCAGCATGGTCATGTGCGTGACGAGTACCCGGCCCGGCAGGTGAATTTTCAGGTAGTCTTTCATGCCTTCAATAAAGACGATTTCTTCGGGCACGACCTTGATCAGCTTCTTATCTTCCTTGATCAGGATAAAATCGGTATGCTCCGGAGCCGGTTCGGGACTGGGAGCCGCCGCTGGTGGAGCGGGGGTAGGGGCTTCCTGCGAAAACGACCGGTTCCCCGTGGCTTTGTTGATGGCCCGCATGAAGCGTTCAAAGGAGACGGGTTTTAATAAATAGTCTGTTACCTGATGCTCAAAACCTTCCACGGCATAATGCGGAAAGGCCGTTACCATGATTACTTCCGGCTTGGGCGTGGGGAGCAGGCGTAAAAACTCAAATCCGGTCATTTCCGGCATTTCGACATCCAGAAAAATAAGCGAGGGTTGGAGTTGCTGTACCTGAAACAAGGCATCCACGGCATTATCACAGGTACCAATGAGTTCCAGAAAGGGCACCCGGCTAACGAACTTTTCGATCAGCTGACGGGCGGGTAATTCATCATCAATAATAAAGCAACGAACGGGGGATAGCGGAGCAGTCATAGTTTCATAAGCTGAGCCCTGGCAATATACACGGAAATTATTGATGTGTCGGCCCTCTTCATTCGTCGAACGCTTTCTTTCACTGGTCTAAAAAGTTTTTAAAACGGAAGCGGCCCGGCGTATTTCGATTCGTCAAACGACTCAAACCTAAACGAACTCAACGATGACGACTACGAACACAGTACCTGCCATTGAATTGCTGACGACGCGTGCGATTAGTCTTAAAATTCGGAAGCTACGGGAAATTTATAGTTACTCGCAGGAATACGTAGCCTTTCAGATGGGCATTAGTCAGGCTGCTTATTCAAAAAAAGAATCCGGTCGTACGGAATTATCCCTGTTGTGCCTGGGCAAGCTTTCCGAAATCTATCAGGTTTCGCTGATGGACCTCATCGGCCTGAGTACCCAGGAACTACTAATGAAAGTGCTGCAAACCAATGCCAGTCTGGCTGCCTAACCCACGTTCCGGTCCCTGCGGCATGAAGTATTCTTAACCCGCATAGCCTATAACGAAGCATTATTGAAAAACCGGAAGGCCCGCCGCAACTTTGTATCGTCAATGAAGGGACAGCGGCCCGTTCCAAACCCAAAAAGATGATGGAATCGAGCAAATCATGTCCGAGCTACATTGCTAAACCCGGAGCCGAATTATTCGGAATCGTAACGGGCGAAGGAAAGGTAGCCTATCTGGAAGAATCCATTAAGATTGACAAAACATTCGTTGAAAAAGCCGCCGAGCACGAAGCCCGCACCGGGCAGGCCGCCGAAGACCGCTTCCGATTTTCGGGGAAATGCATCCAGGGAGGCTGCGGCCAGTGGGATCACGAACATTCGGCCTGTAGCCTGGTCGGACGCATCCGCGAGGCTCTGGAGAAAAAAGCTGAAGCCGCCCTGTCACCCTGTGCGATCCGGTCGAGTTGCCGCTGGTATTTTCAAGGTGGAGCCGACGCCTGTGGGCACTGTAACGAAGTGGTCCGGAGTGTAGAAAAACAACGCCTCGACGCTCTGGTCACCGAATAACCGAATCGAATAAAGTACAACAGCGGGTTGTTGAAAAAGTAACGAAACCCGCCCACCTTTGTCAAGGAAATTGAAACGAAGCAGAGCGGCAACCAAGCCATCCCACGTACTTGAAACCTATAACAGAAACGAATAAAGTATAGAGTTAAGTTTTTGTAAATCAATAGTTTAGTGAAGAAATTTGTATCAACGATTACAGTCATCCCTTAGAAGTTCTCTACCGCATTTAGTAAACGTCTAAAACAATAACACGATGAAAATTAACTATTTGTTCGCCTTGGCCGTGGCGGGGTTACTTACCGCCTGCCAGAAAGAAGAGGTGACCCCTGAGACCCAAACGGTTCAGGCACCGAAACAGACCCCAGCGGACCCGCTAACGACGCCCCGGCAGAAGACCCTAGTGGAGCCACAGGATATTATATACCTGAAAAGCCCCCTGCCGCGTCCCATCATCGAACGTCCGATTATCATATACCCAGGCCCCATCCGTACACTGCCGGTACAACCCATCACGGTATATTAGGCAATTTTCATAGAAGCGTATAGATAAAAGCGTTAGATATAGCCCATCGTTTAAGATACAGTTCATTATTCAATAGATCCTATACAAAGGGGGGCGTGCCGGGCATCCGATAGACGCATCATACCAGACAGACCCAGGCCTGTGGCGGCTCCCCAACGCAACCGTAATCTGTTAAAACATGGAAAACCAACCCCTCAGTACACAGGAACTGCTGGAAACGCAGGGAGGACTCTCCGTCATTGGACCGATTCGCGGACCGATCATTCTGCCGCCCATCACGTTTCCACCCATCATTAAACCCATTGGCCCCATTCTGGTGCCGTATCCGCTACCTCCACTCGTATAAACGCAAACTCCAATGAAAAAGGACCTCAATCAGCAGATCAAGGATCTGAAAGCATCGGCGACTTCCAAAGAAGACCTGATGAGCCAGCTGGCTAGCCTGGAAACGGGCGAAATTTCTCCCGAAACCCTACAAAAGGTAAACGGCGGTCTCAACGTCAAACCCGCGTTTCCCGGGACTGTACTGGGCTTGATCATTCCTCCCACTTTTCCTGAACTGTAGGCTTATGCAAACGCCAGACTTTACCGAACTCACCGTTGAAGAAACTCACCAGATACAGGGCGGCAGCTCCTGGCTCGAAACGGTAGCCGCATGGATTTTGAAAGAAATCAACCGGGACGTGATTTAGTCCTTCTGACCAAGCGTATTTTCTACTAATCTAGCTATAACATTCTAAAAAAAACAGACCTATGAACACGTTAGCAAATGTAACCGAACTCAATAGCCAGGAGCTGGCCGAACTCAACGGTGGAATCGTCCCCATCTTCCTGGCAGGTGTTGCCCTGGGTGCCGGTGCCATGTATGTGTACGACCACTACATCAAATAGTCCGCATCACCTAAGTTTCTGATTTATATACAGTTCTACAA
>NZ_NMPS01000153.1:0-10905 GCF_002261125.1 Siphonobacter sp. BAB-5385
CGTGCCGACATGGAATGTATAGGGACTAAATGAACAGCTGTCTTTAAAGGAAGAAATAGTGATTCTATAAGCTAGTTAATGAAATGCAATGAACTGAAAGGCGAGCCGTATCAGCGGGACTAAAAACAGAACTGTTATTGCATAGAATATATCCCTATTCACCAGTCCCCGCTTTAGCTTTTTCCATCAACTTCTTCCGAAAGTACGCCGCCGTCGCATTGCCCACTTTGAGTGCATTCGCATGTTTCATCCAGTGGTGCGTATCATTGACGATGATGAGCGTCTCCAGATCGACGCCTTTGGCTTCGAGGCGACGGACCAGATCCGTACTCTGATTGAAGCGGACGTTGCGATCGTCGTCGCCGTGGATAATGAGTACGGGGGAGGTCCAGGTGTTGATGTAGGCCGTCGGTGAAGACTCCCAGGCTATTTTTCCTACTAAATCAGCGTCGGGGGCTCGCTCGTATCGGTCGGGAGCCGTGACGGACATAGTACGATCCGTCGTCCAGTCGTGTACCCCGTGAATATCTACGCCTGCCGCAAACAGCTTCGAATCCTTAGCCAGGGCCATGGCCGTCAGATAACCGCCGTACGAACCGCCATAGATGCCAATCCGGCTCTTATCCACAAAAGACTGCCTGGCCAGCCAGTCGCCCGCCGCTTTGATGTCGATGTACTCCGCCGCTCCGCTCGTGTTAGCTCCGGCGGGCTGGTGAAATTCAAAACCGTACCCAATGCCCAAGCGATAATTAACCGAGAGTACCGCAAAACCCAGGCTGGCCAGGTACTGATTCGTGGCGTAGGCATTGGCGTAATAATCCGAATAATTCCAGCCGAGTAACATTTGTCGCATGGGTCCGCCGTGCACGTAAATAATCGCGGGCTTCTGGGCGGGACCACCCGTCGGCTCAAAAAGCTGGGCGTGTACGGTGAAGCCATCGGGCGTTGTATAGATAACCTGTTTGGGTATGACCAGCGACCGTTGCGGGAAGTTTGCCGGAATTAAAGACTCGCCCAGTAGCTTGGGCGTCCCTTTGCCAAAGGGCATCACGGCGGGCAGGGGAGGTCGTTGGGCCGTAGCACTGATCAGAGCCAGCGACGTACCATCCCCCGTGATGACCGGTGTCCACTCCAGTCCGTTACCGGGCGTCAGAACTTCCATGTCGGCTTTGTCCACGGGTACCCGGGCCACGTGCCGACGATCCAGATCCTGCGGATCAGAACCTACATTCACGCTAAACGTAAGCCACTGGCGGTCCGGACTCAGGCGAATATGCTCCGTTGTGAACGCCCCCGGCGTAAGCAGCAAGGGTGTGCCGCCCGTGGAAGGCATCGAATACAGATGTGGCCAGCCATCCTGATACGACAGAAAAACAATACGATTCTGAGCGGCCCAGTGGAGGTTGAAACCGCCGTTGGTAGCCGGTACGGAGCCCGCCAAAGTCCGGGGAGCCTGCCAGAGTTGCGTGGCCTTGCCGGAAGCCACATTAACCCGCCAGATGGACCAGGGGCGGTGCTTGCGAACCAGTACGGAATCTGGTGCTCCACCCGTACCGGGCGTACGCACAAAGACCAGATTGTTTCCATTCGGCGACCACCGGGGGCTACGGTCGTGAGCGAAGGAAGGGGCCAGCCACCGGAGCGGCGTCTGAGCGTTGGTATAGATTCCAATGAGTGAGTGGTCCCCACGATTGGAAACAAAAACCAGCTGGCTACCGTCGGGCGACCATTCCAGCGAATGCGTAGTACCTCGCGTCGAGAAAAGCATTTTTGCGGGTTCACTACCGTTCACGGGTACCGACCAGGGCTGCCCGCCTTTCAGGAAAGCAACGGTTTTACCATTCGGCGACAGCACCGGATAATCGCCATCACTGAGTCGCTTAGGTTCGCCGCCCTTAAACGGAACGGCCCAGATTTCTACTTTGGGGGCAAAGGGCAAACCATCGACGTTTACGCCCAGATGTTCGTCCCAATTCGCTCCATGCTCGCCGCCGCGTACGTATACGACCCATTGGCCATCGGCTGAAAGCGTAACACTGGTTAGCTCCTGCCCATCATCTTTAGTATACGGGGTGACTTTGCGGGGTGTATACGACGGACCTTCGGCTACGTAAATGTTGCGTTTGCCCTGTTCGTTGATCGTCCAGGCAATACGGGAACCTTTGGCGGCCGCCGTTAGGTCCGCAGGGAAAGGATAGGATTTGACGGCTTCGAGTGAAAACGATTGGGCGTAGGAAACACTAGAGGCGATACTCAGCAGCCCTACACATCCGAGCAGACGGAATAGATAAAACATAGAATCGGAAGGTTCAATGGGTGTATGTACATACGGCGAACATACGAAGCCGCATGCGTATAGACGAGTAAAGATAGTTTTTCATTCGCCTTTTTCTGGTTTTTCAGATAAAACAGGAGGTATAAAGGACAGATGGTAAAAGAATGGCTATGTGTTTGAGGTCTAACGTAGACATGCCTTGACTGAAGCTAGCCTTTATTGGTAGGCCTGTTGTTAGAAAATGAATACGACTTTTTGCCCCTTCGTACCATATTAATTGAATGGGATTGGAATGAACCCATCATTTTCTTGCTTATTGCTCAGTCAGATGGCGTACCTTTGTAGCGGCAACGCAGCATAGATTTGACACCAAAAATTCTCTTCATCACCCCACCTTTCACGCAGTTAAATACCCCGTACCCGGCCACGGCGTACCTGAAAGGTTTTCTGAATACCAAAGGCTACGAATCGCATCAGGCCGATCTGGGCATTGAGGTGATTCTGCAGTTATTTTCACGAAAAGGATTGCAAACAATGTTCGATGCACTGGTCGCCAATGACAGCATCGAGCTTTCCGATAACAGTTACCGCATTTATTCCCTGCGGGATGAATACATTCAGACCATCGGTCCGGTGATTCGTTTCCTCCAGAACAAAAATCCAACGCTGGCTCACGCCATTAGCGACCGGACTTACTTGCCCGAAGCATCACGCTTTGCTCAACTGGATGATCTGGACTGGGCCTTCGGAACGATGGGTACGCACGATAAAGCTCGTCACCTGGCAACGCTGTACCTCGAAGACCTGGGGGATTTGATTACCGAAGCCGTCGATCCGCATTTTGGCTTCAGCCGTTACGCCGAACGACTGGGACGCTCGGCCACGCATTTTGACGAACTACACACCACGCTCCAGGCTCCGGACACGTTGATTTCAACGATACTGACCGATTTGCTGGAAGAAAAAATCCGGTACTGGCAGCCCACCGTCGTATGCCTGACGGTACCTTTTCCGGGCAATCTGTACGGAGCGTTGAAGTGCGGAAAATACCTGAAAACCCATTATCCCGAGATTGCCGTAGTCATGGGTGGTGGCTATGCCAATACCGAACTCCGCTCGCTGAAGGAAACCCGGGTGTTTGATTACCTGGATTACGTATGCCTCGACGACGGCGAAGCCCCCTTGCTGCATTTGCTGGAATACCTGTCCGGCACCCGAACGGTAGCCAATCTCAAGCGGGTCTTCACGCGAATTGATGGAGCGGTCCATTATTTGAATGGTACCAAAGAACGCGACGTAGCTCAGCGGGATACCGGAACGCCCGATTACCGCGAATTACCACTAGCGGATTATTTGTCAGTGATTGAAGTCGTGAATCCCATGCACCGCCTCTGGAGCGATGGTCGCTGGAACAAGCTGACCCTGGCTCACGGCTGTTACTGGGGCAAGTGCTCCTTCTGTGATGTGACGCTCGATTACATCAAACGGTACGAGCCCATGACGGCCTCGCTGCTTTGTGATCGAATCGAAGAAATTATCGAACAGACGGGACAGAATGGCTTTCATTTCGTGGACGAGGCTGCTCCGCCCGCTCTGATGCGAGAACTAGCTCTGGAAATCATTCGCCGAAAATTGACGGTAGTCTGGTGGACGAACATTCGTTTCGAGAAGAGTTTTACGCCCGATTTGTGTATGCTACTCAAAGCCTCGGGCTGCATTGCCGTATCGGGGGGACTGGAAGTGGCTTCGGATCGACTACTGGACCGGATGAAAAAAGGCGTAACCGTGGCTCAGGTGGCTCGCGTGGCCGATGGCTTTACGCGGGCGGGCATTATGGTACACGCTTACCTGATGTATGGATTTCCCACGCAAACGGCCCAGGAAACGATTGATTCGCTGGAAATGGTGCGGCAATTGTTTGAGCTGGGTATTGTACAGTCAGGATTCTGGCACCGCTTTGCCATGACGGCCCACTCGCCCGTAGGTTTACAGCCGGAAGCATTCGACGTACAGCGGATTGGCCCCATTGCGGGCGATTTTGCCGACAACGACCTGGATCATGCCGACCCGCTGGGAGCCAACCACGACCGCTTCGCCGAGGGGTTAAGGAAATCGCTCTTTAACTACATGCACGGCGTTTGTTTTGAGTTCCCTTTGCAGGAGTGGTTCGATTTTCGGGTACCGAAAACGACGATTCCGCCGAATTATATTCAGCGAAGCGTGGAAGATCAGGAAGAAGACATTCGTCCCAATGCCCTGACCGTCTGGTTGGGAAAGGAGCCTTCGCTGGCTTTTTTTGAGGAAAAACGCGGGAAACACCGGGTCGATCTGGCCGAATTGACCTTCTACGATCGAAAGCAGGAATGGGGCTTCGTAACAGATGCGGCTACGGGTCAATGGCTAACGGATACGCTACCAACCATTCAGGTAACCGAACCGGCGTCGTTCGAAAAAATAAAACAGTCCTACGAAGCAGAAGGCTTGGGTAGTTTTCAGGCCTTTTTATCGTCCGACATTGGCGGTAAATTGCGTGAAAATGGTTTGCTCATTGTATAACTAGGTTCGTCAACCCCGAAGGGGTTCAAGATAAATAGACCCGTATGCAATGCGGGCAAACTTAATTCACAGGAATAAACTAGTATGAAAGATCCACTCGAAGGCAAAACCCTGCAAATGATTTTATTTCATTTGGTCGATTATTACGGCTGGGATCAACTGGGCTTACGGATTCGGATCAGGTGTTTTACCCATGATCCCAGTATTAAATCGAGCCTGACGTTTTTACGGAAAACGCCCTGGGCTCGTAAGAAAGTAGAAGAATTGTACCTGGAAAGTCTCGATTAGACATTCCGGTAAAACACATGGCCTATGAAATTTGAAGAATATTCCATCGCTCCGGAAATAAAGAAAAGTCTGGTCAAACTCGGCTTCAAGCGGCCGACAGACATCCAGTTTAAATCCATTCCTCCCATTTTAAAGGGTGAGGACGTACTAGCGATTGCCCAGACTGGTACCGGAAAAACGGCGGCTTTCGCCATTCCGGTGCTGAGCATGATTCACAACCGGAAGCAGACCAAACGCAGTACCGGCATCAAGTGTATCGTGATGGTACCCACCCGCGAGCTGGCCATCCAGATTACGGAGGTTTTCCAGCAAATCGGTCACCACTCCAAAGTAAAGTCGTTCTGTACCTTCGGTGGTGTGGAACAGGGGCCGCAGATTGCCAAACTGGAAGAAGGCATCGACATTCTGGTGACGACACCGGGACGGATGTTTGACCTGACGAGCCAGGGGTACATTCATATGAATAGCGTAGAAATCCTGATTCTCGATGAAGCGGATCATATGCTGGACCTGGGCTTCATCAAGGATATTCAGGACCTGATCAAGTACCTGCCCAAAAAGCGACAAACCCTGTTCTTCTCGGCCACGATCAACGAAACGATCAAAAAACTGGCGTATTCGCTGGTTACGAATCCCATCCGGATTCAGATTTCGCCGAAAGACCCCGTTTCCAAAAATATCGATCATGCCGTGGCATTTGTGGAAATGGACGACAAACGGTTTTTCCTGGAACGGCTCATTAATGAGCATCCCGAAAGTAAACTGCTGGTTTTTGTCCGTACCAAAGTTCGGGCCGAACGCGTCAGTAAGGCTCTTGAACGGATGAGCATTGCCAGTCAGACCATTCACGGAGGAAAGGAACAAACGGATCGCTTGTCGGTACTCAATGATTTCAGGAAAGGTGAAACAAAAGTGCTGATTGCGACCGACGTCAGTGCCCGGGGAATTGATATTGCCAACGTAGATTACGTCGTCAATTACGACCTTCCGGAACAGGCCGAAAACTACGTACACCGCGTGGGCCGTACGGGCCGGGGTACGCAGCGGGGGCACGCCGTATCGTTTTGTAGTACGGAGGAAAAGCCCATACTGAAAGAAATCGAAGCCTATTTGACCAAGCCCATCAAGGTTTTGAACATTGATCAGTTAGACTACGAAGCCACGATTGATCTGGGAGCCGATAGTGAAAAAAATACCGATTGGCGGAGCCTGATTCAGGAAGAGGAAGAACGACTTTCGAAAGTCAAGAAAAAGAAGAAAAAGCAGTTGTAGGTGGGGGTGCAGTTTGAGTGGGGTATGAAGTTTAAGGTTTAAAGTTTGAGAAAGGTATGAGGTTTATGGCGGGGAGCTGCTCGCTTTTCAGTCCTCAAAGCTCAACGTCGAAAATTGGTATCTGAATGAATACTACTCCTTGCGGGGTTGAATGAAAAAGCGTCCGGGGTTTTGCCCCGGACGCTTTTTTGTCGATTTAAACCTGGGAGTAGCCCGTAGGTTCCAGAAACACTCGCTGGATTCGCGAAACGGTGTTTGCGTATTCGGGGAGCCCGGAAATGCGTTTCCAGTCGGGGTCGCTGCCGAATTTTTTCCAGTTGGCATCGCGTTCTTCCATGTTTTTGAACGTCAGCATGTACGTCAGACAGGGGAGAGAATCGCCGATTTTGACTTCACCAAAGAAAACCGGCGTCAGGCCCACGTTGTTGAATACCTTGATTTCCGCGTCGTTGAACATGGCAATTTTCCGGCGAACGGCGTCTTCACTGAAGCCTTCGTAGGTACGCAGTTCAAAGATTCGACTTTGTTTGGTATCCGGAGCTACGACCTGCGGAAAACCCGAAAATCCCTGCATCAGCGACGATTTGTACCGGGCATACGAGGCTCGTTCGGGCATCAGGTTCCGGTAGTTTTCGCTGGCTTTCTGAAAATCCGAATCCTTGGTCAATCGGCTGGCCGATTCTGCGTAGGCATTCATCGATGCGTAGGGAATCAGGACATATACCATTGGAGGTTCCGATTTTCCCATCTCCCGAAATACACCTACGGTTTTTACGCCCTGCCGATTCAAAGCGGGAATCAACGCCGTTTTCAGGTACTCGTCCAGAGCATTTCCTCCTTTCAATTCATAGACACGAAGTTCAAAAAAAGCCGCTTCAGCCTGGGTGGCAGCCTGTGCGGGTAAGGTAGCAGCCGTGGCCGCAAGTACGGAGGAGGTAACAAATTTCCGGCGATTCATGAATGAGTAGAGGAATGTTTACGTCAAAAACAGCTACAAATATAGTTGAACGTATAGCCATTTGCGTATACCTAAAGTATCCATTATACCGTCAAAATAATCTTTCCGATGTGTTCGCCTTTTTCCATCAATCGGTGAGCTTCGGCGGCCTGCTCAAGCGGGAAAGTCCGGTATACCTCCGTGCGTATTTTGCCCTGTTGTACCAGAGGCCACACTTTGGCTTCGATGTCGGCCGCAAGCTGAGCTTTGAAATCAGCGGTACGGGGCGAAAGCATACTGCCCGTTAGCTGTAGTCGCTTTGACATCACATCCATGATGTTAATTTCCGTTTTCACGCCATCGAGTCCGGCCAGCCAGCACAGGCGACCTTCGGGCCGGAGCAGACGCAGGTGTTTGGCGGTGTAATTGCCGCCTACATAATCGAGTACAACGTCCACGCCCGTATCCGAAAACTCGGCTTCAAAATCCTGCGTACGGTAGTTGGCACAGCGATCGGCTCCCCATTTACAGGCAAAGGCACACTTTTCGTCGGTACCCGCCGTGGCATACACGCGTACACCAAAGGCTTTGGCCATTTGAATCGCCGTCAGGCCAATTCCGCTGGTGCCGCCCTGTACGAGCAGAATTTCGCCGGGTAGTATTTTCGTTCGTTGAAATACGTTACTCCAGACCGTAAACAGCGTTTCGGGTAACCCGGCTGCTTCGATCATCGACAAATCAGCGGGTAGAGGAAGGCAGTGCCGGGCGTCGGCCAGGACATACTCGGCGTAGCCACCACTCGCAATGAGGGCACAGACGCGTTGCCCCTTTTTCCATTGTTTAACCGTGGGGCCACAGGATTCAATCGTTCCGGCTACTTCCAGCCCCAGTACGGGAGGTGTTTCGCCGCCGTATTTTCCCTGCCGCATCATCAGATCGGCCCGGTTAATTCCCGCCGCTTCTACTTTAATGAGTACCTGGGTTTCATTGGGTTGCGGTACCGAACGGTCCTGTACCTGCAATACATCCGGATTACCGGCTTGGGTGACTACTACTGCTTTCATGGGATGGGTAGGGTTTGAAGAGGTTTAAGTGGTGTATAGTTTGAATGACGTTTGAAAAGGCCGAAGGTTTAAGAGGGTTTGAATACGCTTTCAAGTTTGAAAAATGGCCCCTTTCGGGAATGACTTAGCTGGTGGGAACGAGTAAATTATTGCTTCAACTTTCCAGCATTCGAACCGTTACCAGCAACTGCCCTAAATGCCGCATGGTGTGTTCCGCCGAATGTACGTACAGACCCAGTACCGTGGAAGGAAGTTGGGCCCGACCCACGCCCCGCGTTTCGGTGAGCGTTTGCACGTCCGTATGGCGGAGCTGTTGCAGAGCTTGATCTACCTGTTGATTGAATTGCTCGACTAAGGCCGTAACGCTTTGTTCATTCGGCAAGCCTTCTGCCGCCAGGTACGCGAGCTGCGTTTCCGTCAGGGCTTCGCTCCGGGCGTAGGTATACAATCGATCCAGTACACCCGTCAAATGCTGGAGGTGAAAACCCGGAGAAGCGACGCCCGAGGGTCGTTCCCACAGTCGCACGTTCGGAAATTGAGCGGTCAGAGCTTGAATTTCTTCCCGTGCTTGCAGCAGGGCATGGGCCACGGGTTGTAACAAATCAGGTGTTTCGGGTAAAGGGCCACGGAGCCAGACTTCACGCAGTTCAGCCATAGTACAATGAATGGTTCGAATGGTAAAACGCTAAAAAATCGTTCAAAGGAACCGCTGGTTTTAGCTGAGTGATAATTGGGCAAACGTTTCCTTACCTTCGGGAGCCTGCTTCAAACGGGTAATCAATTGCAGGGATCGCTCCACGCGTAACTGCGTATGTTTTACCGCGAGTACCGTGCGAATCAGAAAGCGTTGTTTGCCCGGAATGAGTGCCCGAAAACGTCGTTGGCCTTCGTCATCAAGACGCAGTACTTCCTGTAATTCCTCCGGCATTTCCAGTCCGAATTCGCTTTCATCCGGCCTGAGTTGCACGTGTACTTCGCTGCCGGGTTTTAGTTTCAGTTTCCGAAGTCGTTCCTGATTAATCGTGATATAGGCATCGCCCTGGCCGTGAGCAACCAATCCACAGGGCCAGGTAAGCGTGCCATTGATCGTACAAAAAAGACGAATCTTGAACGTGCCGATTTGCTGTACGATCGCAGCCGGTACGGGAATGTAGGATCCCGCGAGATGATCGAGAGAACGAATGACAGTAGGATACTCAATCGGATCGATAGGGGCCATGCGTAAAATGGATTGCCGGGAACATTCTTTTTGCGAATGTAGGTGCCGTAAACTTGCAAAAAAGTACGGAAATGTATGAAAAAACACGTGTACACCCTGGCCTTCGTTCTGTGTACGACGTTAGGCATGGCCCAATCCTCGAAGCGTACGCTGGAAGAAGCGGCTCAGTTTGGAAAATATCAACCCGTAGGACTAGCGATTTCGCAGGAGGGACGAACCTTCGTTACGTTTCCGAAGTGGTCCAGGGATTATAAAAACGCCCTGATTGAAATCAAGTCGGATAGGACTCAGGTGCCGTACCCGAATCAGGCCTGGAATCAGGAAGATTCCTTACATCCCCAGGATCATTTTGTGAGTTTGCAGGCCCTGTATGTGGATGCTGATAATACCCTCTGGGCTTTGGATCCGGCCAATCCGAGTTTCGGAAAATCCATTCCCGAGGGAATTAAATTGTTGAAAATTAACCTGAAAACGAATGCTGTCGAACGTATTTATCGTTTTGAAGACCTGCCCCGGGAGAAAACGGGACTAAATGATGTGAACGTGGATACCAAACGCCAACTGGCGTTCTTATCGGATCCCGGACGGGCCGCCGTGGTCGTGCTGGATTTAAAAACGGGCAAAAGCCGGACAGTACTTGAAAAACATCCTTCTACTACGGCTGATCCCGCGTATAAGCTTACGATTGATGGAATCGAGGTAAAGGATCAGTCGGGGAAACCGTTCAGTAGTAACGTGAATGGCATTGCTCTGGCGGGAGAATATTTTTATTACCGACCGATTACCCAGACTCAATTATACCGCATCCCGACAGCGGCTCTGGCTGATACTTCATTACCGAAAGCAGAACTGGAGTCGAAAGTAGAAGCCGTCGGGAAAGCGGGCATTTCCCACGGAATGTTCGCCGACAACGCTGGAAATGTGTACATGGGGGATTCGGAAAAGAAAACACTGTATCGATTCAACGCCCAGAATCGTACGTTCGAAACGCTGGTACAGGACGAACGATTGCTCTGGCCCGATAGCTTTGCCATTGGTCCGGATGGCTATTTGTACGTAACGGCGGCTCAGTACCAGCGGGCTCCTAAGTTCAACCAGGGACAGAATCGGGTGGATTATCCGTATCGCTTGTACCGGGTGAAATTGTAGGATTTCCCGCATTGCATACAGGGCTATTTAGTTTGGAGTTGAGGCGTTCGAATTGGAGAGTGTATGACCGGTGCAAGTTTGCATTGGAGATAACGGGTTCCCCGTATTGCATACGGGGCTATTCACGTTGAACCCCTTCGGGGTT
>NZ_NMPS01000154.1:0-3450 GCF_002261125.1 Siphonobacter sp. BAB-5385
TCATTTAGTCCCTATACATTCCATGTCGGCACGCCCACCGCTCATTTCCTCTTGCTCAAGGCCACGGCCTTGCAGAGGAAATAGGCGGCTTGAGCCCCAGAATGGAATTCCGCCATGGAATGGAATAAGACGGGGCCTGGATTTATGCCGTCGACGGTACCGACTCGCTAAAAACTAGTAACCCCTCTAGTTTGCCAATTGATACTGCTTCGGCGTAACTCCGTAGACCTGTTTGAAGGACTGGATAAAGCTAGACAGATTCTCGTACCCAATCTCGTAATACACTTCACTGACTTTATAATCGCCCTGTTTCAGCAGTTGAGCGGCCTTTTGCATTCGTTTCTCCAGGAACCACTTATTGGGCGAAGTACCATAAATTTTAGCAAACCGTCGCTTGAAGGTAGACAGACTCGTATGACACAAAAAAGCGAGTTCTTCTACGGTCACTGGCTGGTCCAAATTGGCCGTTACCGCCTGCCGGATCAGCCTTTCGTCGTCGGCCTGCTGACTGAGGATACGCAATTTCTGTAACTGTCCGGGGTAGTTTTCACCAAGGTACAGCAACAACTCTTCCAGTTTTACCAGCCGTCTGTTTAGAGAAATAGCCTGCCCCGCGGCCAGCATAAACCCCAGCGATTCAATGAAATGCTGGAGGAAGGCATCTTTCTCAAAAAGCAAAACGGGCTCCTGATACCGTTGGCTGATTTTCGTGGCAGGCATGTCGGGATGCCGACTGAAAAAATCAATGAGCACGTTCGTATCGAAGAAAATGAGCATGCTCCGGTAGCTGCCCCCCGGAGCGACGGTTTTTCGCTCATCAAACAATTTCCCGCCGAAAGCAGGAGAAACTGTCCGGGATGGATCTTCACCGTTGCCCCCGGATAGTAAACCGTTTTTTCACCTTCCAACAAGAAACTGAACAAATTCTGATGGAGGGTAATCCGATTCCTGCTCCCGTCGATCTGGGACTCATAACTAAAGATCGAAACGGGCTCCAGGTCGGCATCCGTGGAGGCTTGCTCGTTTTGTATACGGGTGGTTTTCATGGCTTCGTAAGGATACGCCCTAAAACCTAATCCCCTCCCTCAAGAGTCGGATCAGGTTTCAGTTGTTTAAAGCTTTCTCTAATGCCTTCCGTTCCTGATTCCAGGTTAAATCTGTAGAAGATGGTCTTTACACTTCGTTCAAGATACCACCTTGTTCCCGATTTTCCTGACGACGAAACCAGTACATGGCCTGGTAACCGAGTGCCTTGCGAATGATGCTCATTTGCCCGATGTGAAAGGCTTCGTGTAGTACCATCGACGTGAACAGGTCTTCAACGGTGGTACCTCCCGTGGGTCCCTGCAAGGGAATTTCCGTTTGTAACACCCGGTCGTCTGCGGCTTCGAGGGTCTCGATGAAACGGTTGGAATACCGGTTCCAGTCCTGTACCAAGTCCGTCAAGCCTGGGTATTTTTTGCTTCGGTCAAAGGGTATGAACTGGGGCGGCGGCAGGTTTGGATCGACAAAGAGGTCCAGATACGGATAACTTTCTACGGGCTGCCCCAAACGAACGGTATTTCTGGCCCGCATGATCAGTAAATGACCCGCAATCCATTCCAGACTATTCGTATGCTCACTTAGTACCTGACTACCCTCTTCTTCCGTAATGCCTTCCAGTACCGAAATATACCAGTCGGTTAGCAGCTGGAACTGCCTTAGCATCTGCTCTCGTGTGTTCATTGGTGTTAGATGTTAGAAAAACCGGTCAACTAGTGTTTTTGGCCGTATACTACCAGTGAAGCTTTCGCCAACGTTGCAAAGTGTAGGTTAAATCCGACCAGGGCCGGTGTGGCGTTCTGATCCAGTTCCAGCGTTTTGCTTAGAGCATGAACCGTGATCAGGTACCGATGGGCGGGTCCCGCCGGTGGGGCGGCCCCTACGTAACCCGGCGTACCCAGGTCGGTATTGCTTTGCAGAGCTCCTTCCGGTAATTGATTGTTCATCGGGTCACCAGCTCCTGAGGGGAGTTCCCGTACCTCCGCCGGGATATTGAAAACCACCCAATGCCAGAGTCCACTTCCCGTTGGGGCGTCTATGTCGTACATCGTTACGGCAAAGGCTTTCGTTTCGCTGGGGGCATTTTCCCAGTAAAGCTGGGGTGACTGATTGGCTCCCGAAAAGCCCATCCCATTGAAGTACTGTGAGTTGGTTAGCTGTCCGCCCAGCTCTGTACTTTTCAAGGTGAATGTTGCGGATGACGTCCCGATAGTAGTCATTGATTCTAAGCTCATTGCCTGCATTATTTTATGTGCTTTGGTTCTACAAAGGTAGACGTGCCGTAAGGCAGTGGAACATAGGATAACGTTCAAAAAATGTGGCTAAACGTTCAATTTTACCCGCAACTACTGATGACCTGCGTAGGAAACTAGCTGCTCCCCTGGCCTGCTACGTATCCCTACGTTCGCCAGTCTCATTTTGGCTACGCATCTCCGGAATTAGGCTACGTCCGCCTCCTGCCTAGTCCGGACCTTTGTCAGGTAGTTTTAAAGCATTCACGGCTGGTCGAAGCCATTTACCGATTCTCCATGGTGAACCTACCTCTAGCTGATTTTCTCACTTTATTTCAATGAACATGAAAAAAGCATTCATTACCGGTGCCAATAAAAGTATTGGCCTGGAAACAGCACGTCAGCTACTGAAACTAGGTTACTTTGTGTATATGGGTAGTCGCGATCTAGAAAACGGACGGAAAGCTCTGGAACAACTAAAAGCCGAAGGGCTGCATCAGGCGGAGGTTATTCTGCTGGATGTCAGCGATTCGCAATCCGTAGCAGCGGCCCGCACGATGATTGGCCTTACAACGGACGCATTGGATGTACTGATCAACAACGCGGGTATTAACGGAGGGATGCCTCAATCGGCCCTGACCTTATCTCTGGATCGTATGCAGGAGGCCTTCAATGTCAATGTGTACGGGGTGGTTCGGGTAACACAGGCGTTTATCGATCTGCTGAAAAAAGCCGAACAGCCCCGCATTGTGAATGTATCGTCCAGTGGCTGTTCGCTGACGTTAAGTAGTGACCCTAACTGGCGATTTTATCACCACAAAGCAGCGATCTATCAACCCTCGAAAGCGGCTTTGAACATGTACACGATTGATCTGGCTTACGAACTGCGGGACACGCCCTTCAAGGTGAACGCCGTTGATCCGGGATTCACGGCCACCGATTTTAATAATCACCGGGGCGATGACAGTCCTGAAAACGCGGGCCAACGGATTGTCAAGTATGCCCTCATCGGAGCGGACGGCCCTACGGGTCGGTTTATCAGTGAGTATCATAATCCGGAGACGGGGGAGATTCCCTGGTAAAGAAGGTTTATTTTAAGTTGTGTTTTCGCCCCGTAGAGGTAGCTGGTCTTTTAGTCCGTATACATTCCATGCCGGGCATCGCATGCGGGGCATCC
>NZ_NMPS01000155.1:0-419 GCF_002261125.1 Siphonobacter sp. BAB-5385
GTTTTCCAGTTCCATCGTGGCTTTATCGGTTTCGACTTCGGCCAGGATGTCGCCATTTTTAATTTTATCTCCTACGTTTTTGACCCAGTTGGCAATGACGCCTTCGGTCATCGTATCGCTCAGTAAGGGCATACGGACCGCCGTCGCTTTGATGCTCGACAGATCCACTGCTTTACTTTCTGATTTTACAGGAGCGGCCGGAGCAGCGGGAGCCGGTTCAGCGGCCGGGGCTTCGGTTTTTTCCTCAGCCGGTGCGGAGCCATTGGCAGAGCCGCCATCGAGCAGAGACTGATAATCTTCTCCGGGTTTGCCTACCACAGCCAGTACTCCATTCACTTCTACAGCTTGCCCTTTGTCGGCAGCTACGTATAAAAGAGTACCATCTGCGTAGTTTTCCAGTTCCATCGTGGCTTTATCGG
>NZ_NMPS01000156.1:0-5818 GCF_002261125.1 Siphonobacter sp. BAB-5385
TACAGCTTTGGTGTGTAGGGTAGCTAGCAAAAAAAAGAAGCTCCTTTGGGGGGAGCTTCTTTGGAGTAAAGGGGAGGCGATTACCTACTTTCCCGGGGGTGAACCCAGTATCATCGGCGGAGCGGGGCTTAACGGCCCTGTTCGGGATGGGAAGGGGTGAACACCCGCCCTATGATCGCCCTTGGTCTTTCAGATTGTCGCCCGAACGCAACAATCAATACCTTCAAGGTTTTTGATGTGATGTGGAAAAGACAATAGTCGTATTCAAGAAGTAATAAAGTAAATAAGAAGTCTTGGAGGCATTAGTACTACTTGGCTTTGCGATCACTCGCTTTAGACCGGTAGCCTATCAACGTCATCGTCTCTGACGGCTCTCATAGGAATTCTCATCTTGAGGCAAGTTTCGCACTTAGATGCTTTCAGCGCTTATCTTCACCCGACGTGGCTACCCAGCGGTGCTCCTGGCGGAACAACTGGTCTACCAGCGGTCGGTTCAACCCGGTCCTCTCGTACTAAGGTCAAGCCCTCTCAAAATTCCAACGCCCACCACAGATAGGGACCGAACTGTCTCACGACGTTCTGAACCCAGCTCGCGTGCCACTTTAATCGGCGAACAGCCGAACCCTTGGGACCTTCTCCAGCCCCAGGATGTGACGAGCCGACATCGAGGTGCCAAACCTCCCCGTCGATGTGAGCTCTTGGGGGAGATCAGCCTGTTATCCCCGGAGTACCTTTTATCCTTTGAGCGACGGCCCTTCCATACGGAACCGCCGGATCACTATCTCCCACTTTCGTGCCTGCTCGGCCTGTTTGCCTCACAGTCAAGCACCCTTTTGCGATTGCACTCTACGCACGGTTACCAAGCGTGCTGAGGGTACCTTTGAAAGCCTCCGATACTTTTTTGGAGGCGACCACCCCAGTCAAACTACCCATCATGCATTGTCCAAGCTAATGTTAGACTCCCAGCAACCGGAGGGTGGTATTTCAACGTTGGCTCTGCGATGCCTAGCGACACCGCTTCACAGCCTCCCACCTATCCTACACACCAGTTACCAAAAGTCAGTGCAAAACTGTAGTGAAGGTTCACGGGGTCTTTCCGTCCCGTGGCGGGTAAGCGGCATCTTCACCGCTACTACAATTTCACCGAGCTCACGGCTGAGACAGTGCCCAGATCGTTACACCATTCGTGCAGGTCGGAACTTACCCGACAAGGAATTTCGCTACCTTAGGACCGTTATAGTTACGGCCGCCGTTTACTGGGGCTTCGATTCAATGCGTTGCCTTGCGACTAACATCCCCTCTTAACCTTCCAGCACCGGGCAGGTGTCAGGCCTTATACGTCAACTTTCGTTTTAGCAAAGCCCTGTGTTTTTGTTAAACAGTCGCCTGGGCCATTTCTCTGCGACCTACATTGCTGTAGGTTCCCCTTATCCCGAAGTTACAGGGTTAATTTGCCGAGTTCCTTAGCCGTGATTCACTCGAGCGCCTTGGTATGTTCTACCCGGATACCTGTGTCGGTTTGCGGTACGGGTTACAGCCAGCTGAAGCTTAGTAACTTTTCTTGGAAGCAAACTCATCTCTTCGCCTTGCCCTTGCGGGCTCGGCTCAACGCACACTTCCGTCCGTACGTAGAAACCCATTTGCTCCGTCATTACATCGCACTGGTGTAAGTGCAGGACTATTAACCTGCTGGGCATCGAAGCTTCGCTTTCGCTAACTCCTTAGCTCCCGACTAACCCTCAGTTGATTAGCATAGCTGAGGAATCCTGATCCTTACGGCGGGAAGGTTTCTCACCTTCCTTATCGTTACTTATCCCTACATTTGCTTTTCTCAACGCTCCAGCATGGCTTGCCGCCACACCTTCACTGCCGTTGAGAATGCTCCCCTACCAAGTATTACTACTTCCATCGCTTCGGCACAAGACTTGATGCCCGTTTATTATCGATGCCCGCCCCGCTCGACCAGTGAGCTGTTACGCACTCTTTAAATGAATAGCTGCTTCCAAGCTAACATCCTGGCTGTCTCTGCAGTCGGACCTCCTTTGTTCAACTTAGCCCTGATTTAGGGGCCTTAGCGGATGGTCTGGGTTCTTTCCCTCTCGGACTGGGACCTTAGCACCCCAGCCCTCACTCCTGGGCATATTATACGGCATTCAGAGTTCGTCAGGATTTGGTAGGATTTGACTCCCCCTAGTCCTATCGGTAGCTTTACCTCCGTATAACTCAATCCCAAGGCTGTTCCTAAAAACATTTCGGGGAGTACGAGCTATCTCTCAGTTTGATTGGCCTTTCACCCCTACCCACAACTCATCCAAAGACTTTTCAACGTCAACTGGTTCGGTCCTCCATGTCGTGTTACCGACACTTCAACCTGGTCATGGGTAGATCACAAAGTTTCGCGTCTACAGCCACTGACTTGCTTCGCCCTATTCAGACTCGCTTTCGCTTCGGCTCCGTATCTGCAATACTTAACCTAGCCAGTAACCGTAACTCGTAGGGTCATTATGCAAAAGGCACGCCGTCACCACACTACGTGGCTCCGACCGCTTGTAAGCGTGCGGTTTCAGGGTCTTTTCACCCCCCTATTCGGGGTACTTTTCACCTTTCCCTCACGGTACTCGTTCACTATCGGTCTCTCGGGAGTATTTAGCCTTGGCGGATGGTGCCGCCAGATTCAGAGGGGATTTCACCGGTCCCCACCTACTCAGGATACTGCTACGTTGCTGACCTTTACGCTTACAGGGCTGTCACCTGCTCTGGCCGACCTTCCCAGATCGTTCAACTTCAATCAACTTCTAAAAAGCAGTCCTACAACCCCAATCCCGCCGTAACGGAACTGGTTTGGGCTAATCCGCGTTCGCTCGCCACTACTTGCGGAATCACTGTTGTTTTCTTTTCCTCCGGTTACTTAGATGTTTCAGTTCACCGGGTTGGCCTCCTTTTACAAGGATACTTGGTCTTCAACCAAGTGGGTTGTCCCATTCGGATACGTTCGGATTAACTCTTATGTGCAGATCCCCGAACCTTTTCGCAGCTTATCGCGTCCTTCTTCGCCTCCGAGAGCCTAGGCATTCCCCGCACGCCCTTGATAACTTCTTATCATTAATCTCTTCTTACCTTTGCTCTTGTTTTGTTAATGCCTGGTCGCCCAGCCACTAACTGACTCTTCTCTTTTCCACATTACGTCAAAGAACCTCGCATCTTGGTTACATCCTACTTCCCTTGCGGTCAGTAGTACCTAACTTCAGACGGTGTAGATAAAACCACGTTTGGCCTATCTTAACTAACTTACTTACTGTTTACTCCAGTCTACTTCAATCTTGGTGGAGATAAACGGATTCGAACCGTTGACCCCCTGCTTGCAAAGCAGGTGCTCTAGCCAACTGAGCTATACCCCCAAGGGAGTGGGCCTGCGTGGACTCGAACCACGGACCTCTACATTATCAGTGTAGCGCTCTAACCACCTGAGCTACAAGCCCCTTTCTAGTGATCAGTTTACTTCACTGATCCAGCGATCCATTGTGTTACTTTCTTCAGGCTTTACTTACGTTTAAGCAAAACCTCTGGCGTGGATAAAGAGCGAAGTGAATACTAACTTAAGCTTGCTTAAGCGTTCTCCGTTTTTAATAGCAGACTCCAGAAAGGAGGTGTTCCAGCCGCACCTTCCGGTACGGCTACCTTGTTACGACTTAGCCCCAGTCGCCTGTTTTACCCTAATCGACCTTGAACCGGCCGACTTCAGGTACACCAAACTCCCATGGCTTGACGGGCGGTGTGTACAAGGTCCGGGAACGTATTCACCGGATCATGGCTGATACCCGATTACTAGCGATTCCAGCTTCATGAGGTCGAGTTGCAGACCTCAATCCGAACTGTGATCGGCTTTAGAGATTGGCTCCTTGTTACCAAGTGGCGACCCTTTGTACCGACCATTGTAGCACGTGTGTGGCCCTGGGCGTAAGGGCCATGATGACTTGACGTCGTCCCCTCCTTCCTCTCTGTTTGCACAGGCAGTCCGAGTAGAGTCCCCGACTTAACTCGCTGGTAACTACTCGCAGGGGTTGCGCTCGTTGCGGGACTTAACCCAACACCTCACGGCACGAGCTGACGACAGCCATGCAGCACCTTGTTTCGTGTCCTTGCGGACGCTACCATTTCTGATAGCTTCACTCACATTCTAGCCCAGGTAAGGTTCCTCGCGTATCATCGAATTAAACCACATGCTCCACCGCTTGTGCGGACCCCCGTCAATTCCTTTGAGTTTCACCGTTGCCGGCGTACTCCCCAGGTGGATAACTTAACGGTTTCCCTAAGCCGCTGACCCCAGGGGCCAACAGCGAGTTATCATCGTTTACAGTGTGGACTACCAGGGTATCTAATCCTGTTTGATCCCCACACTTTCGTGCCTCAGCGTCAGTGAGTGTCCAGTAACCTGCCTTCGCAATTGGCGTTCTTGATCATATCTATGCATTTCACCGCTACACGATCAATTCCAGCTACCTCTGCACTACTCAAGTTTACCAGTATCAATGGCACTGCAATCGTTGAGCGATCGTCTTTCACCACTGACTTAATAAACCGCCTACGCACCCTTTAAACCCAATAAATCCGGACAACGCTTGCACCCTACGTATTACCGCGGCTGCTGGCACGTAGTTAGCCGGTGCTTATTCGATAGGTACCGTCAACTGGTCACGCATGACCTCTTTCTTCCCTATCAAAAGCAGTTTACAACCCAGAGGGCCTTCTTCCTGCACGCGGCATGGCTGGGTCAGAGTTTCCTCCATTGCCCAATATTCCCTACTGCTGCCTCCCGTAGGAGTCTGGCCCGTATCTCAGTGCCAGTGTGGGGGATTCTCCTCTCAGAGCCCCTATCGATCGTCGCCTTGGTGAGCCGTTACCTGCACCAACTAGCTAATCGAACGCATGCCCATCTCTAACCGAATCGCTTCTTTAGCAGTATCACGATGCCGTGCCCCTGCGTTACGGGGTATTAGCAGCAGTTTCCCGCTGTTGTCCCCCAGTTAAAGGTAGGTTGCATACGCGTTACGCACCCGTACGCCACTGGTATTGCTACCCGTTTGACTTGCATGTATTAGGCCTGCCGCTAGCGTTCATCCTGAGCCAGGATCAAACTCTCCATTGTAAAGATCATTTGTCTTGTGACTCGTTTATAAAGTATGACTTTCTTAGTGGTTAGTTCATCGCTCTAAGAAAGAGTGATAAACCGTGACACTTGTCAACCTTACCGTTGTCGTTGCTGTTTGCTGACTATTAAAAGCTAATCTTTCGATTAACTCCGTCTCTTCATCACGTCAAAGAACTTCTGTCATCGGCCCTTCATACTACCAGGCGATCACTTCGGTGTTAAACTCAATTAAAGCACGTTTGCCTTAATCCTTAACTTAAAACTTATTACTCCAAATCACTTAAACTTCTCACTTTCAATGACTTGCCGTTCTTTGTTTCAGAACCGGAGTGCAAAGATACAAGACTCAATTTCAATTGTCAAGAAAAAGTTGAAATTTATTTTTTCAAGCTTTCCGTTGAAAACCAAACCCCTCATCCAACTTCTCACTTCCTTTCTCTCTTCGCTTTTACTGCCGACCCTACTTTCAAAACCGGACTGCAAAGGTAAGTCATTTCTAAGCCGCTTGTCAAGAAAAAAGTGAAAATTTATTTTCAGCTTCTTCGCTTCTTTCCATCACCTCATCCCTCGCTTAACTGCCTTTGCCTCAAGTGTTTACACTGTCTTTCCAGTGCCTTTCCCGTCGTTTGGGAGTGCAAAGATAAGACAAGAAAATCCCCCTTGTCAAGC
>NZ_NMPS01000157.1:0-17553 GCF_002261125.1 Siphonobacter sp. BAB-5385
TTTTTGCTAGCTACCCTACACACCAAAGCTGTAACTAAACAATGGCTGTATTGAATACATATTCCTTTTCAATAGTACGCTTAGTCTTGTTGTTGCTAATCGCATCAATACGTTGAGTATAGGTTTTATAATCTTCTTCTCTATTCTTCCTATAAATCCATAAACTTGCAATAAACTCAGTTGCTATGGATTTAAATCTTCGTAATAAAACCGCTTTGGTTTGCGGTAGTACGCAGGGACTCGGATGGGCCACTGCTCAGGAATTGGCCTTACTAGGAGCTAACGTCATCTTATTAGCTCGTAACGAAAAAACTCTTCAGGAAAAGCTTTCCCTATTAGCGAAAACGAACGACCAACGTCATTCCTATCTCGTTGCTGACTTTACGTACCCAGAACAGGTTCAGGAAGCCCTACATACAGCTTTAGCTGAACATGCCACGATTCATATTTTAATCAATAATACGGGCGGACCAGCGGGAGGATTTATCTTGGAAGCTAAGCCAGAATCCTTTCTGCAGGGATTCAACAGCCATCTTATTTGTAATCAGCTATTGGTTCAATTATTGGTGCCTGGTATGAAGGAAGCTGGGTATGGGCGTATCGTCAATGTGATTTCTACTTCCGTGAAAGCTCCGCTAGCGGGTTTGGGCGTTTCGAATACCATTCGGGGAGCCGTTGCTAGCTGGTCTAAAACCTTGGCTACTGAATTAGGTCCCTGGGGGATTACGGTTAACAATGTCTTGCCTGGTTATACCGACACCAGTCGTTTGACTTCGCTAGCCGAAAGTCGGGCTCAGAAAGAAGGCAAAACCGCTGAAGAAGTTAAGCAGGAAATGGCTCAGGACGTACCGCTCCGACGCATCGGGAAACCCGAAGAATTCGGAGCTGCTGCAGCTTTCCTTTGTACCCCTGCTGCCGCTTACATCAACGGCATTAACTTACCCGTAGACGGCGGTCGGCTAGACTGTCTGTAATGATTTGAATATGATTCGTCCCAATGCCCTACAAGCCGGTGATACCGTAGCCATTACTGCTTTGGCCAGTAAAATCGGTTATGATCAATACGTGATTCCTGCCAGAGAAATTCTGGAAAGCTGGGGACTGAACGTGGTAGAGAGTAAATCTTTGAATGAAAGTTTCCATGGCTTTGCAGGCCCTGATACCAGACGCTGTGAAGACTTCCAACAGTTTCTGGATGATGCTTCCGTAAAAGCTATTTTCTCTGCCCGTGGGGGGTATGGAACGACTCGTTTCCTGGATCAGATTAACTATGAGGCTTTTGGAAAATCGCCGAAATGGATCGTTGGCTTTTCGGATATTACCGCTGTACTCTGTGATGTTTACGCTTTAGGATACGAAAGTATTCATGGACCGATGCCGAAGACCTTTGCCTGGGATGAACTTTCACTACAATCGCTGCGAAAGGTACTCTTTGGCGAATCGGTACAGTATCAGAATCCTCCACAAACTTATAATCGTTTAGGCAAGGTACAGGCTCCTTTAATTGGTGGAAATTTATGCCTGCTGTCTCATCTGATGGGTACTCGCTCGGAAATTAATACCGAAGGCTGTATCCTTTTTCTGGAAGATACGGATGAATATCATTATGCTCTGGATCGCTATCTGGTACACTTACATCGGGCTGGAAAGCTAGGAAACTTGGCTGGATTACTAGTAGGTAGTTTTTCGGATCTGAAAGACCAGCCCGAAGATTTTGGTAGCTCCATTTACGAAATCGTTCGGTACTGGACGGATGCGTATGATTTCCCAATTGCCTTTGACTTTCCCGTAGGTCATGAGGCCGTTAATGTAGCCCTACCGCTGGGTAGAACCGCTGAATTGACCGTTACTGCTCAGGGCACGACATTAGCCTTTTCCTAACTCATACCAAGAGCATGGTGAGTACGCCGGCCATCATGATATACTTGCACCAACTGCTCAAAAAGGCAAAGTCCTGCTTGGTATCCGCGTAGAAAAGTCGGTAAGCCATGAACAGGATCGGTACAGAAATCACCATAAAAATATACATGAGCGTAGGAGCGTGCAGGGGCCGCGTCATAACGAAGAGAATCACCAGGAAAACCGCAATAAGTATTTCCAGAAAATACTTGGTTCGTACGAGTCCCCAGCGAATGGGTAAGGTTTGACAACCGAATGACGCATCGCCCCGAACGTCTTCCATATCCTTGATGATTTCCCGAATCAAGGATATGGTAAACGCGAACAGGGCGTAAATGTACACCTCCCGTTCGTGAATCTGGTAATGAACCGCTAGTACAATCAGGGAGAGGGCCGTTAAAAAAGCAACCATCAAATTACCCCAAAACGGTAGGCGTTTTAAGTGATTGGAATACAGCCAGAGAAAAAAGAAAGCACACGCGTTGATGAGAAAAATCTTTTTATCTACCAGCCATCCCGCAGCAATGCCCATAAAATTCAGTCCGAGGTTGATGCCCATCGCCCAGCGGCGTTTCAGATAGCGACCAATAATGACCTTATCTGGTTTGTTGATCAGGTCAATCTTAATGTCGTAGTAGTCATTGATGATGTAACCCGCAGCGGCAATACAGGTGGTTGAAAAAATCAGCCAGAAGAGAGGAGCATCGTGGAAGCCCGCCGTCCAGGAATGCTCCGGAAAAATAAGACAAGTATATACCAAATATTGCGTAGCCGCCAGAATGAGTAAATTAGGCCACCGAATCAATCGAAGAAAGCCGTTTGTAATCTGACTACTAGTAGGTTTGGGTTTATGACGCATAAAGCGATGGCTTTGAAAAATCAGAACGAGTACCCGTGCTAGGCTAAGAACAGCGAATGAAAACGTAGTCTTGAACGAACAGGTCATCCAAAATTAATACAGGACTTGTAGCTTCCTTGCGAAACCAACCCGGAATTCATTCTGTTGTACACCCGACTAACTTACTTATCACTATGAATATCGGCATTGTGTGCTACCCAACCTTCGGCGGAAGTGGCGTAGTAGCTACCGAGCTTGGGAAAGCACTCGCCAAAAATGGACATCGTGTTCATTTTATTACGTACAGTCAACCTCCCCGTCTGGACTTCTTTAATGAAAATGTCTTCTACCACGAGGTTTTTATTCCTTCTTACCCGCTGTTTCAGCATCCACCGTATGAATTAGCTCTTTCGAGTAAGATGGTGGAAGTAGTAAAAAATCACCAGCTCGACTTACTGCACGTTCATTATGCCATTCCGCATGCCTCTGCAGCTTACATGGCCAAGCAGATTTTACGCACGCAGGGCATCCATATTCCCGTTATTACTACACTGCATGGAACAGACATTACTTTAGTCGGAAAAGATCCATCCTTCGAGCCCGTCGTCACGTTTAGCATTAATGCTTCGGATGGCGTAACTACGGTTTCGGAAAGTTTACGGAAAGATACCTACGACCAGTTTCCTATTGAGCGGGAAATCGAAGTGATTCCAAATTTTATTGATTTAGAGCGTTTCCGCAAACAGAAAAAGGACCACTTCAAAACGGCCATTGCCCCCAATGGCGAAAAGATTCTGGTTCATATTTCCAATTTCAGGAAAGTTAAACGGATTGACGACATCTTACGCATGTTTGCCCTGTTACGGGAAAAAGCCTGCGTGAAACTTCTGTTGATTGGTGACGGACCCGAACGGGCTGGTTTGGAAAAGTTGGCCCGTGAATTAGGCATTAGCTCGGACGTCCGCTTCCTGGGTAAGCTCGATGCCATCGAAGAAGTACTTTCCATTGCCGATTTGTTCGTGATGCCTTCCGAAAAAGAAAGTTTTGGACTGGCCGCTCTGGAAGCCATGGCTTGTGAAGTACCGATTATTTCCTCCGACGCCGGAGGTATTCCCGAAGTAAATATTCAGGGCAAAACCGGTTTTATCTCAGCCATTGGCGATTTCGCCGATATGGCCGAAAAAGCGGCGATTATCCTTCAGGATGATCAATTGCCTGTTTTTAGGGCTCATGCCCTGGCTCGGGCGAAAGAATTTGACATTAACCGTATTTTACCGAGGTACGAATTTTTCTACGAAAAGGTATTGAAACAAAGCACCATAGCAGGGTATCAGGTAGCAGAGTAGAGAGAGGCGGGCCTGTACGCTGTAGCGTTCTTCTCAACCGATTACCATATGTATTCAGGTATTCCCAAGACATCTCAAAAGCGGGTCGTGATTATTGGAGCTGGTTTCGGCGGACTCGCCGTAGCCCGAAAACTGGCCACGTACCCGGAAATTCAGACCGTATTACTGGATCGCAATAACTTTCACCAGTTTCAGCCGCTGTTTTATCAGGTAGCGATGGCGGGGCTGGAACCCAGTTCGATTTCATTTCCCTTACGGAAAGCTTTTCAAAATCGCTCGAATATGCACATTCGGGTGACCAGTGTAACAAGCATCGATACTGAACGGCAGGAAGTAGAAACCAGCACGATGGGGGCGATTTCGTACGATTACCTGATTATTGCGGCGGGTGCGGAAACCAACTTTTTCGGGATGAAGAATATCATCGAGCGGGCCTTACCTATGAAGTCCGTTGGTGAAGCCCTGGCTTTACGGAACCGAATGCTGGAAAATTTCGAACGGGCTTTGATTTCCGATGATCTGGACGAGCGGCAGGGGCTAATGAACGTCGTCGTGGTAGGGGGTGGGCCAACGGGTGTCGAGTTGTCCGGCACGTTGGCTGAAATGAAAGTACACATTCTGCCTAAAGATTACCCGGAGCTGGATTTCCGGCAAATGCAGATCTATCTGGTGCAATCCGGAGGAGAACTGCTGGAGCCCATGTCCCGAGAGTCGCAGATTAAGTCGGAACAATATCTGAAAAAACTGGGGATCAATGTCATGCTGAACGCCCGGGTAACGGATTTTGACGGGAAATACGTGTATCTGCTCGATGGTACGAAACTTCGCACGGATAACCTGGTTTGGACGGCGGGCGTTAAAGCCACTACGTTTGAAGGGATTCCGTCGGAAGTCATGGGTCGCGGGGGCCGGATCAAAACCAATGCCTACTGTCAGGTTGAAAGTCTGCCCAACGTATTTGCCATTGGTGACATTGCGGCGGTAATGGGTGACGAAAAATTTCCGGACGGTCACCCACAGCTAGCTCAGCCGGCCATTCAGCAAGGAAAATTGTTAGCTAAAAACCTAGTACGAATCATTCGGAAGGAAAACCTGGTACCGTTCAAATACAAAGATCTTGGCTCGATGGCTACGGTGGGTCGCAATCTGGCCGTAGTAGATTTACCCTTCCTGAAGTTTCAGGGATTTCTGGCCTGGCTTACCTGGATGTTTGTTCACCTGGTCTCTATTGTGGGGGTGAAAAACCGTCTGATGATCTTCATTAACTGGGTCTGGAACTACATTACCTACGATCAGTCCTTACGTTTAATCATCCGTTCAAAAGAGCCCATCATCAAATCAGAAGTCGAAGAAGCGGAACCTACGCACGTAAATCCATCCTAATTAAAAATTTAAGGAGCAAGAAAAGCCATTCAGCCGTACCTTTGCCCCCGTTAGTTATACTTTCTCTACACTTTCCTCCTTACGTGTAGCCATGGAACCACATAAAATCAAGCCGAAAAATAACGGCACCAAACAGCTTTTCGATAATCCCATTCTAGAAGCTCTTTCCCGGACCCACATTGCGATTCCGGTTTCTTTGTTTTTTATTCTTGGAGCCGTATTGGGCTGGTACGCATTCACGCATACGGACTTAACCAACTGGTTGATCGGTGTTTTGTTCGTTGTAGGCTTAGTGGCATTTACTTTCGTTGAGTACTGGATGCACCGGAGCGTATACCATATTGAGCCGACGACACCCGCTCGGGCCAAGTTTCAGTATACTACACACGGCGTACACCACGAATACCCGAAAGATAAAAGCCGTCTGGCGATGCCCCCAATTCTGGCCGTAATCATTTCCGGTACGCTGTTCGCTATTTTCTTCCTGTTGATGGGTGAAGCCGCCTATGCGTTTTTCCCGGGCTTCATTTGGGGATACGCCGGTTATTTGCTCGTGCACTATTGTGTACACGCGTACGCACCACCGAAGAACTTTTTAAAGCATTTGTGGATTAACCATGCAATCCATCATTACAAGGACGGCAACGTAGTATTTGGCGTATCTTCTCCACTTTGGGATTATATATTTAATACCATGGATGATAAACGCCAGAGTAAGGATACCAGCAAGGCTATGGAAACGCTGTAAGCGGCACGTAGAACTTGAGTGAATCAAACGAGTCGTTCTGAAAAGGGCGACTCGTTTGTTATATACCAGTACCTGAGGTGGCTTAAAATTTCTAAATGGTGCCGACCCCGCCCGGTTTCTTTGTTATTTTGCACGTATGGTTGAGAAGCGTTGGACATATCAGAAACTTCCTGGAACGACGGAAGAGCAGCAAGCCATTGATTCCCTGGCTCAGGCAATCAATGTGAACTCGTTTTTAGCAACGCTGCTCTGGCAACGAAACATCACCGAATTTGATACGGCGAAGTCGTTCTTTCGTCCGCAGTTGAGTCAGTTGCACGATCCGAATCTGATGAAGGATATGGATCGGGCCGTCGAGCGTTTGAGCCGGGCAATTGACAAGGGGGAAAAAATTCTGATTTATGGCGATTATGACGTAGACGGTACTACTTCGGTAGCTTTGTTCTACGGCTATCTCAAGACATTTTATCCCAACCTCGAATTTTACATTCCGGATCGCTACAAGGAAGGGTACGGCGTTCAGCGTCCGGGTATCGGGTACGCCGCTGAAAAAGGCTTTTCGCTCATTGTCACACTCGACTGCGGGATCAAGTCCGTAGAGCTGATTGCGGAAGCTAAAAGTCTGGGTATTGATTTTATCATTTGTGACCACCACCGACCCGGTGAGGTACTACCCGATGCCGTCGCTGTTCTGGATCCCAAGCGGGAAGATTGCCCGTATCCGTTCAAAGAGCTAACGGGTTGTGGCGTCGGTTTTAAGTTGTTACAGGCGTACAATCAATACCATCAGTTACCCGTTGAGCCCTTGTTTGAGTACCTGGATTTACTGGCGATCAGTATTGCTGCCGATATCGTGCCCATTACGGGTGAAAACCGAATTCTGGCTCATTATGGCTTGAAACGACTGAATGCTGCTCCCCGCACGGGTCTTAAAGCTCTTATCAAAGCTGCTTCACTCAAACCACCGCTGGACATTACCAATGTGGTGTTTGGACTTAGTCCGCGAATCAATGCCGCCGGACGCATCAAGCATGCCTACGACGCTGTGAATCTATTGCTGTGTGAAGATGAACAGGAAGCCGAAGAGTTCGCCCGGATCATCAACGTGCATAATACCGACCGCCGCCAGTTTGATACCAGAATTACCCAGGAGGCTCTGGAAATGATCGAGCGGGATCAATTACTGAAATCCGCTAAATCGACGGTACTTTTCAAAAATGACTGGAACAAAGGCGTCGTTGGAATTGTCGCGAGTCGTTGTATTGAGCAGTACTATCGACCGACGATCATTCTGACCGAATCCAATGAAAAAGCGGCGGGTTCGGCCCGTTCGGTTCCTGGTTTTGACGTATACGAAGCCATCGAAGCTTGTTCGGACTTACTGGAACAATTCGGTGGACACATGTACGCGGCGGGCTTAACGCTAAAAGTGGAAAACGTACCGGCCTTCCAGCAACGATTTGAAGAGGTGGTATCCCGAAAAATTCAGGTGGAACATCTGAAGCCCCTGGTGGAAGTAGATATGAAATTACCTTTATCCGCCATTTCGGAGAAATTTCACGCCATTATTAGTCAAATGGGACCGTTTGGTCCGGAAAATATGACACCCGTATTTGTGGCCGAACAGGTACATTTATACGGAACACCACGAATCCTGAAAGAAAAACATCTGAAAATGGACATTCGCCAGCAAGGCTCGGCTATTTTCTCGTGTATCGGATTTGGCATGGCACACTTTTACGAACGATTGCTCGACGGGCGTCCCTTTGATCTCTGTTATCAGATTGAGATCAACGAGTTCCAGGGAAAACGAAGCCTTCAGTTACAAATTAAAGACATCAAATTTTAGCTAGTAAAGCCTTATACTTTTCCACTATCGACATGATTCTTCGCACGGAAAACCTGGTAAAAAAATACGGACAGCGGCTGGTGAATGACAACGTGAGTTACCAGGTGGCTCAGGGGGAAATTGTAGGACTACTCGGACCCAACGGAGCCGGAAAGACGACCTCTTTCTACATGGCTACGGGCCTGGTGAAGCCCAACAGCGGAAAAGTATACCTCGACAATCTGGACGTAACGAATCTGCCGATGTACAAGCGGGCCCGTCTGGGCGTTGGTTATCTGGCTCAGGAAGCTTCCGTATTTCGAAGTCTGACGGTGGAGGAAAACCTGCTGGCGGTACTCGAACTACGCGGTAACCTCAACAAGGTCGAACGCAAGGAGAAAATGGAATCGCTACTGGAAGAGCTGAGCTTAACCCACGTTCGCAAAAACAAGGGGCAGGTACTTTCGGGGGGAGAACGTCGTCGGACGGAAATCGCCCGGAGTTTAGCGGTAGATCCCAAGTTTATTCTGCTGGATGAACCCTTTGCCGGGGTGGACCCAATTGCCGTCGAAGAAATTCAGGGGATCGTTGCCAAGCTTAAATACCGTAACATCGGTATTCTCATCACCGACCACAACGTAGACGAAACCCTGTCGATTACCGACCGGGCCTATCTGCTGTTCGAAGGGAAAATCCTGCGTTCAGGTACGCCCGAAGAGCTGGCCGCTGACCCAGTGGTACGGCGGGTATATCTCGGTAAACACTTTGAATTGAAACGGAAGATTTAAAGAACTCTTTGAAGAGCGTATATTCCCTGGGCTGGTATCCGTAGAAAACTCGAAACGGAAAACCCTAAACTCGTAAAATCGCCCTACCTTTGCGGCATGCAAGATCGCTATGCACAACGGGGCGTTTCAGCCTCCAAAGAAGACGTTCATCAGGCCATTGCGGCTCTCGACAAAGGCCTTTTTCCTAAAGCTTTCTGTAAGATCGTTCCCGATACGCTCGCGGGCGACCCGGACTATTGTACCGTCATGCACGCCGATGGAGCGGGTACCAAAACCGCTCTGGCGTATCTGTACTGGAAAGAAACCGGCGATGTTTCCGTATGGAAAGGCATTGCTCAGGATTCCATTGTCATGAATACCGACGACCTGCTGTGCGTAGGCTGTACGGGTCCTATTCTGCTTTCCAGTTCGATTGACCGGAATAAAAACCGGATTCCCGGCGAGGTCATTTCCCAGATCATTAACGGTACGGAAGAAGTGCTGGCGATGTTGCGGGAACACGGCGTCGAGATTTACTCAACGGGCGGTGAAACGGCGGATGTAGGCGATCTGGTACGCACAATAACGGTAAACAGTACCGTAGTAGCCCGCATGAAACGTTCGGATGTCATTTCGAATGATAACATTCAGGCGGGCGATGTCGTGGTAGGTCTGGCTTCGTTTGGACAGGCAACCTACGAAGATCAGTACAATGGGGGAATGGGGTCGAATGGACTGACTTCCGCCCGTCATGATGTACTTGGCCATTATCTGGCCTCGCTCTACCCCGAGAGCTTCGATCCGGAAGTGCCATCTGACTTGGTTTACAGTGGTTCGAAAAAACTGACTGAACCCGTGGAAGGTACGCCGCTGAATGTAGGACAACTGGTGCTGTCACCCACACGGACGTATGCTCCGTTCGTAAAAGCCCTGCTCAGTGAAATCCGTCCGAATGGAATGGTGCACTGCTCGGGTGGTGCCCAGACGAAAGTGCTGCATTTCATCGACAATCTACACGTCATTAAGGATAATCTCTTCCCGATTCCGCCGCTGTTCAAGCTCATTCAGCAGGAAAGCGGTACGGCCTGGTCGGAGATGTACAAAGTCTTCAATATGGGTCACCGCCTGGAGGTATACCTGCCCGAGGGTCAGGCCCAGCGAGTGATTGACATTGCCCATTCGTTTGGAATTGAGGCTCAGGTGATCGGTCGCGTGGAGGCCTTCGAAGGCAAACGCGTAACCGTACGCAGCGAGTTTGGTGAGTTTGTGTATTAAGTTCAGTCGGTAAATCCCGAAGTGCGTACGACGTATGAATCCAGAAGAAATCCAGTCGATTGAACCTGCGTTGGGAACGGGTATCTACACGGTGCCCGATGTGGCTCAGATTTTGAGACTTCCCCTCACGCGGGTACGCCGCTGGCTGGATGAATTCTGGAACGGACGACTTTCGGCAACGACCAAAATATCCTATTCCTGGGGGAAAGGCCGGGAGCGGGTGGTGAATTTTCAGACGCTCATCGAGTTTTACGTCTTCTTCAAACTGCGGGAACTGGGCATCTCCACGCCTAAGATCCTGCAGGCTCACGAAGTTAGTTCACGCCTGTTACAGACGCCTTTCCCCTTTGCTTCCTCGTTTTTATTAACCGATAGCAAGACGTTATTCGTCGAAATTGGTAATGAAATCCTGATTACGGCGGATGCCCGGCTTCAGTACGAGATCAAGGAAGTCATGGAAGGCTTTTGCCGGAAGATTGAATTCGATGCCGACAAACTGGCGTCGAAATTCTGGCCCCTCGGTAAAGACCGTTCGGTAGTGATTGATCCGCAACGGCAACTCGGACAGCCTACCATCCAGGGTACGAATATTCTGGCCGAAACCCTGCATCGACTCCATCTGGGCGGCGAGGATACCGCCACAATTGCTCAACTGTACGGATTGACGGAGACACAGGTGGAAGAAGCGTTGTTTTTTGTTAATCGCCCGGTCCAATGAACGTATATATTGACGAAAATTTAGTGCCCTTTTTTCCCGAAGCGTTCCTAAATGAATTCAGCGTACGTCCGATTACGAGCGAGGAAACCATTCGTCAGGCGGATGGATTGTTGCTTTTACCGGAATTCAACGTACACCGAACGCCGTCCCAGCGGGCCGTCTACGAACGGCTGGGCCTGCGGATGGTTTTCGTAACCATGCCCGCCGAAGGGGTCTGGTACTTGAACGAAAGCGAAACCCGCCGGAAGAAATGGGCCGAGGTGCTCAAAAAGTGTGACAAGCACCCGGAAGTTTCGGCTTATCGCTGTGATCTGAACGCCAGTCGTTTGCGGAGTTTGCTTTAGTTACTGGCCTGCAAAAGGAATTTCCGTTGCTGCTGTAATCGGGTACGGATGTCGGCCAGACGGTGTTCTACCAGGAGTTTTCCATCTTTAAATACGGTTTGCAACAGGCCACGGGTGGCCTCTTCCGGGCTTACCTCGTCACTCAAACCGCTTACCCAGCCGTTTTCTCCTTCCACTTTCATGAGCCCTTTGGCACTACGTTTGGTACCGTCATCGGTCTTCGGATCTTTGAAAATGGCCCGTCCTTCGCCATTGACTACACCATAGGTCGCCTTCATGGCAAAACCAAAGGTGTCGCGGGTGACGTACTGATAGGTATAACTCCCAATGCCGAAAACTACATTCGTACTGGCAAAACCTTTATCCGCCAACCGCTGACAGATGGTTCGGCAACGTTCCAGCGTAATGCTGTCTCCATAAATCAACCCAATGTGAGCGTCGAGTAGGCGGTAACCCGTGGCGGTAATCGTACCGCCAAACGTTTCCCACAAACACTCTACGGCTCCTTTGTAGGCGGGCGTTCCCACAGGAGCTGCCGGATCTCCACACAGAATCAAAACCGGATCGCCGCTGTCGGGACGAATCACCACTTTGCCTTCCCGACTCAGAATAGCGTCCTTCAACTGTGGCATGAATTCCGTAATCACCTGCCAGAAATCCCAGGTATCGCTGACAATACTGACCACGCCGCGTGGATAAATTTCGTGGATCAAACGACGGAAGGTATCAATCTCACCGCTTTGCGTACCCATGCACATGACGCTGTGTTCGGTAGCGGGAACACTACCGCCGACCAGTTCCGTATCGACGTTGGCCCCGTAATAGGTTTCCAGGAAGTCGATGGCCGGAATGGTATCGGTACCCGTAAAACTCAGCAGGTGAGCGGCTCCACTCAGCTCGGCAGCTTCGAGTCCGGCCATCCCGCGAAAGCTGAAGTCGTGTCCCTGCCAGGGGACGAAAGCGGCATCACCGCCCGTTTTTTCGGCGTACTGATCCAGCAGATTCCGGTAGTGAAATGCCGTGGTGGCACTGGTGCAGGGTAGCCAGAGAATGCAGGAAAGCAGCGTTTCCAGAAAATTGGTCAGCCAGAAAAATTCCGGTTGTGTATTCTGAATTGTAAACATCGGCACGCGGAAGGGCGTCAGCGTCCCTTCGGGTAAGGCCCGAATTTCCAGCGGCAGGTAGCCCAACTCGTGCAGGGCTTCGACGTGATCGTACGTGATGGCACCTTTGCCGAGGTAGTTTTCAATCCGTCGCTGGTATTTTTTTACAACTTCAGTTTTCGGTTTTTTGAAAAACTGCTCTTCAAATTCTTCCAGCAAATACTTTTTAATGAAGTATTGCAAGCCAAAGAAAACCACGTGATCGACGCCTTCGATACGACTTTTACGGGGCGTGAAATTACTGTATACCAATTCAGTACCCGTTGGGTATTGGTTGCGGTGATCGACTTTGTAACCGTCGGAAAGATGGATGGGATTCATAGCGAAAGGCGTTAGAAAAGAGCGGGTGAAAGATGAATTTGGGTCAGGGCGTCGCTGGAAAGCGTCTGGAAGGAATCGGTACTGAAGATCTGATCGTAGTAGGTGGCTAACGCGGTGAAGCCTCGGCTAAAGATTCCGTGGCTAACGATTAGAACCAGTGAACCCGCTCCGTGCTGGCGTAGGGCCTGAGCCAGTTGCAGGAACGTAGCACCGCCGTCGCAAATGTCATCGACTACGACGCAGGTCTGTCCTTGCAAATCGTCCGCGTATACCCGAACATCACTGAGCTGACCCGTAAGGGTATTGCGTTTTTTGCTGCATTCCACGTAATCAACGCCGAGACGTTGGGCCAGGGCTACGGTCTTTTTCAAAGCTCCGGCGTCCGGCGAAATGAGTAGGTAGTCTGAAAGGGAGGCGATGCAGATTTGAGCAAACGTCTGATTGGAAATGACTTTTACGTTTTGCAGCAACGCAGGTGTTACGTCGGAATGCGGATCGAAAATCTGTACTTCTTTGAATTGTAGAGCATTGATTAGATCAGCATAGATCTTCACCGTAAGGGCTTCCCCAACCTGCGTACAACGATCCTGACGGGCACCGGGAAAATAAGGAAGAAACAAATACAGGTTTTGTACGCCTGCCCGTCGCAACGCATCAACGGCTACCAGTAAAAGGCCCATATCCTGGAACGACTGGATGCGGGTAGTCACCTGAACGTCGGCTCCGGCGACGGGTTCCTGAATGCGAATGTGCGGCTCGCCGCCGTTGAACGTAAACGCCTCATAAGCCAAACCAGGGCCGTAGGGCTGAAAGGTGGGTTCGAGATTGATGACTTTCATATTTGCGTATATTTTACGCAAATATGTAGGGGTCAGATCAATTCTGCAAGCAAATCAGGAAAAATTTGTGTAAAAGTTACGCAAAATAGAAATCAGGGAATTTCGAAGTAGAAATTTTCGTGTTGCAAGGCCTGATAGCGGTCCAGATCGAAGCGATACAGCGAAGCGGGGCGGCCCCGGCCGTCGGAGACTTTGGTGGACAACTCTTCAAGGATACCAAAGCTGAGCATCTTTTTGCGAAAATTCCGCCGATCCAGCGGTTGATTGAGGATGGTACTGTAGAGCCGTTCCAGATCACTGAACAGAAACTTTTCCGGCAGCAGGTCGAAGCCAATGGGCTGATACCGCAATTTGGAGCGGAGGCGGGTGATGGCTTTCTCCAGAATCTGAGCGTGATCGAAGGCCAGTGGGGGTAGTTCCTGCGTATCGAACCACTGGGCATCCGTGGCATCCGTCGAAGCTTGGAGCGGCATGTTGTCCGAACGAATAATGGCCATATACGCAATCGAAACCACCCGAAACCGGGGGTCCCGGCGGGGTTCGCCGAAGCTGAAGAGTTGTTCGAGGTAGTTGATTTTCAGTCCCGTTTCCTCCGAAAGTTCGCGTTCAACGGCCTGTTCCAGACTTTCCGGTTCCGCAACGAAACCGCCCGGTAAGGCCCACTGCCCTTCAAAAGGGGCATACTTGCGACGAATCAGCAGGACCTGTAACTGATCCGATCGGTAACCAAACACCACGGCATCTACCGTCAAACGAATTCCCTGTTCGGGATACTGAAAAGCTTCGGACATACGCATTAGAGTAGTCCACAAAAGTAAGCGTATGTGGGTTTAATCACAGCCACCGTTTCAATTCCAGCAACGAACTCAGCTGGTAGGTCGCTTCCCGCTCGGGGTACAGCGACTGCCGGGGCCGGAAATAGGCGGCGTGCATACCTACACCTAGGGCTCCGGCTACGTCGGCTTCGGGATTATCACCAATCATCAACGATTCGCAGGCCGTACAGCCCGCCGCCGTCATGGCATACTGGAACATTTCGGGTTCGGGTTTCTTCGCTCCGGCCCGCTTGCTGGTGATGACTTCCTTAAAATAACCCGTTAGCCCGCTGCTATCCATTTTGATGTATTGCACGTCGCCAAAACCGTTGGTAATGATGTGCATTTCGTAGCGGGGGGCCAGATACTCCAGCAATTCCAGGGCTCCGGGCAGTAAATGCGGTTTGTACGGGCAATTCGCCAGATACCAGTCCGTCCATTCATCACAGGAGCTGTCTTCGGGGCAGCCGAGTACTTGCAGTACCTGCCGGAAACGACGGCTACGAAGTTCTTCCTGCGAGATCTGACGGGTATCGTGCAGTTCCCAGAGTTCGGCGTTAACCCGGTGAAACGTTTGCTGCAAATCCTCCGCACTTTTTACGCCGATTTTCCGTAAATCAAAAGTTTCAAAAAGCTCTACGAGCGTTTCGTTGGTGTTGCGTTCAAAATCCCAGAGGGTATGGTCCAGGTCAAAAAAGAGATGTTTGTAAACCGTTTTGGGCATTGTTAAATATCTTCTTGTCCGTAATCTGCGGACGGTGCGTCTCTAAAAAATCCGTGAACAACTCCAGCTCGTCGAGTAAAGGCTGGAAGTCATAGGTGTCGTAATGATAACTTTCGGTATACACTTCCTTGAAATCCGTAATCAGGTAATCCAGTTGTTTAATATTCCAGCTTTTCAAACCCAGCAAATACAGGGTCTGAAAGTGATGGGCGAACTTGGGAGGCTCGTACCGGGAGGTCGTTTTAATATCAATCGCCCGGTCGCCGCCCACAATGTCAATCAGTCCATAAAACTCCACATTCTTAATCGCCGTACGCACGAAAAACTGGGTTTTGTACCGCATGGGAAGCTGTTTTCGCATGGCTTCGATGATGGGAGCCGGAAATTGCTCTTCTCCCCGCCCGGTAGTCAAAGCGGTTTCAAAACTAATGCCCCGCTGCTGGGCGGGCGTGGTGGGTTGCGGAACCCGGTTGATCCGATCCAGCAGGTGCCGCTCCGTTACGTATAGTTCTCCATCCGCGTTTCGGAGTTCGTGATGGTACCACGAAAACAGCTGCATCAGGGTGGGATAGAGACGGTATTTAATCATGATTGTACGAAAGCTTGGGGTGTTGCCGATGCCAGTTCGTCGCCTGTTGATAGGCTTTGGCTACCTGAAGCAGCTTGGCTTCCCCGAATAAGGATCCCATAAACGTAATACTGGTTGGTCGCTGCACGCCCTGCTCGCTTCGGAAACCATTTGGCAACACCACGCAGGGGTGGCCCGTCAGGTTCGTCAGCGTCAGGTTAGGATTGCCAAAGGCAGGCGTTACATACACGTCCAGTCCTTTAATTTTCTCCTGCATAGCCGCAATGAGTTTCGTCCGTAATCGGTTTGCCCGCAGGTATTCCACAGCCGGTACGAAGCGACTGGCTCTGAAATAATTGGGCCAGGCGTTTTCGTGTTGCTGAACCAGCAGATCGTCGCGGTTGCTGGTGGTCAAATCGTCAAAGGCGGAGGCTCCCTCTACCGTTAATAACAGAGCCATATCACCGACGGGATACTCAGGCAACTGCATCGGTACAAGTTCGGCTCCCAGGGATCGCAAGGTAGCCAGGGTTAGCGAATCCTGCGTTTTAGTAGGATAGTTACGATCAAAGGCCGTGGGGAGATACCCAATTTTCAAGCCTTTCAGGGACGTTTGGGTGCCGTCGTAATTAAACGGAGCCTTCATGATCGTATAATCGTTCTGGTCGGGACCCTGGATGGCGTTGAAAACGATGGCACAGTCTTCCACGGTACGGGCCAGCGGACCGAGTTTGTCCATGCTCCAGCTGAGCGTCATGGCTCCCGTGCGGGGCACGCGACCGAAGCTGGGTCGTAATCCCGTCGTACCGCATTCGCTTGACGGGGAAACAATGGAGCCCAGGGTTTCCGAACCGATGGCAAAAGGCAGTAAGCCCGCCGCTACGGCCGAGGCCGAACCCGCCGAGGAGCCACTGGAACCCCGGTTGAGATTCCAGGGATTCCGGGTTTTACCCCCAAACCAGACGTCACCCATCGCCAGCTCGCCCAGCGTGAGTTTGGCACAGAGTACGGCTCCGGCTTTTTCGAGTCGTTCGATGACCGTGGCAGTATAGGCGAACTGTTGATCTTTATAAGCGGCCGAACCCCAGGTGGTTGGATAGCCTCTTTGAGCCAGCAGGTCTTTTGCTCCGTAGGGAATGCCGTGCAATAGGCCCCGGTATTTGCCCGCCTTGATTTCGGCGTCGGCCTGAGCCGCCTGTTGCAGGGCCAGGATCTCGGTCAGGGTAACGACACAGTGTAGGTGTACGTCGTATTTTTTCAAACGTTCCAGAAAAAAGCGGGTCAGTTCAACGGACGTGAGCTGCCGGGTTCGGAGTAATTCAGCCAGTTCACGTACGGAATACCAGGCCAGCTCGTCACGATTATCCGGTACTTTTATCTTGCCAGCGGGAGCGACTTTAAAGGGTAACGTCTGTGTTTCGAAAACAAAATTTGGGGGTAAGGGATTGAAGTACAAGGCGGGAACGACGTCATTGCTTAGTTCGACTTTCCGCATACGTTCGTAACTCTGCCGCTTGCTGAGTAACTCGCCTCGCATGGAGTCGGCTTCGGCGGCGGTAAATTCCAGACCCAGTAGCTTTTCGGCTTCTTTGACGACGGAGACGGTAATAGCCCGATCATCGACGGCTTTCATGACAAAAGCTCCGAAGCCCATGCTGAGCAGGCACAGGGACAAAAGGGTTCTCTTTTTTTGCATGGGAAAAATCGTTGACCTGTTAAATTAGTGAATAAAGGTTGAAGTTGGTTGTAGTAATGGGAGAGGCTTTGTCAAACGATGGTTTGTTTTATCGCTTGGAGTAGACGCCATTTCGTCCCAGCAATACAGTCGCGTTACTAGCCGATGTCTATTTTATAGCCAGCAATCTTCGCCTAGAGAGATTTCTTCTTTCAGATATATTGAAAATTCGTGATTAACCTAGACCGGGTCTGGTCCGGCAAGTATGGCTGGCTAGTAGCCCGTAAGCCTTCCAGGCTGGA
>NZ_NMPS01000158.1:0-9203 GCF_002261125.1 Siphonobacter sp. BAB-5385
TGGTCATCCCTCTTAGTTGCTTGCTCGTCAGGTGGTTAAGAGGGATTTTTGCTTCTTCACTGAAACGGTAATGCCCACTGGTATTACGAAGCGAAGTTACCCTACCTGCGTAATACCAATGAATTTCAATGAAATGATACGTTAACCTTAAATTCAAAAGGTTGGCGTATGATTTTCAATTCGGTCCTGGGTGGAACAGGGCAGAGCCGAAAAGAAATCAAGGCCCGTTAGTCCTTCCAGTTGCCGAACCGATAGCTGCCAGCGTCGCCAACCCGTACCGGCAACGTCCTGAGAATTGGGCATATCAACGGCAATCACTTCGACCGACTCCTTTTCCAGGCGACCGTAATCATTTTCGCCTTCGGGCATAATCAGAATCACTTTCCAGCAGCGACCAGGCACGCTTACTTTCCCTTTGGCAATCGTAGTGGCTGATCCGTTCGAGCCTTTACCACCTGCTCCATAGCCACCTGCGTAGAGGTAAGCCTCGTAACCTAATTTTACTTTGCTCCGACAATATTCCTCTAAATCATTCCAGACCCCCCGGTTCAAACTGGGGGCCTGAGGAATCATGTTCGACATAACAAACGTAGCGGAGTTAGCGGTTTGCGTAGCCGTTCGATCGCCTGATGGACACAGGTGGCCACGGTCGAATCCACTATTGGTGTAATCGGTAGGTTTGATCAGGGGAAAGTTACGGGGTAAATCCTCGTCGGGTTTGAAATCATCCTGACGATCGGCCGTACCTAAATCACTCTTTTGTAGATGCCAGCTTACCCACCGGGCTATTCCTTTGGCAGACTGGTAACAAACAACAAATGCCGGTTTGTACAGAAGATACTCCGAACTATCATTAGATAAATTCCCTGACTGTCGCGACGGAAGCCCCAGATAAGCTTGTAACGGAAGGGTCTGGTCACTCGTGGGTGCAACCAGAGGCTTTCTGCTACAGGAATCTGCCACTAGCAAAAGGGCAAAAAGTAGAGAATAAAGCGACGCTTTACTGACGGTTCGTAAGGGCGGAAACATATAAATTCAAGGATATATCAGACGGAATTTAAACACGAATATAAACGGATTTTATCGTTTAAATCCTGTGCCATACTTCAGTGTAAGTGATAAACTCAGGCCTGAACTGTGACCTGTCTACTTTTGTGGGCCTGCTTTGAATAAGTAGGAGCTTTTGAAGTACACAGTGACGACTCTCTTAAAAATTAAGGTTCATTTCGGAGCAAATTGAACCTACTTTTCGTATAGTAATAATCGTTAATTTTGTGCCGTTTCAATTACAGAAAGCCTTCAGGGCAATCTCTAATCCTCAGGCAGGTAAAGTTCATAGCTAGAGCTTTCTCCATGAGTCAGGCTGATGAAGGAGATTGTTAAAATGACTAATGGAGTTCCTGTCCGAGGGGACAATGTGAGTAAGTAGTGTGTTTGTTTAGTACGAGTTTTTCTTATCCACCTACCTATATGTATCCCAATAAGGCTTTCTTTACAGCCATGGCAAAAGCCTTGTTTTGCCTTCGGTCGCTACGTTGACGGGAGGATTTAGATTAAACACATACTGGCACTAAAAGGGGATAACATTTATAGAAACGAAAAACCATCCTTCGAATAAAGTAAGCAAGAACACCGCTTGGGGTGAGCAGAATACAGAGCAAAAAGAGAGAGGAAAATGTTTGGAAAGAAAACTCCCAATACCTTACGATATCGGGAGCAAGTAGCCCAAAGCTACATGCCTTTTCTCACGAGTAGTGGCGGTCAATCGTGAAGCGTATGGCGGAACGCTTAATATGTTTCAAGTATAGAGCTTTTTTCTGGTTCTACAGTAAGGCAACCAGAAAAAAATTACGCAATGCTTGCAAATCAGGTTTTTTAACGCCCTTCTTTGGCTGGATAAAAACTCCTAAAAAGAGGATTAACTCCTCAGTGAACGGATTGATCTACGCTTTTCCAACGTTAATCTTAAAGCTACTAACACCGAAAGAAAGATGGGTAGTTTTGCCTGGAAAACATAACCAAGCGTATGCTTCGACTTCTATTCGCTTTATTCTGCCTGAGCCTGGGTTCTGTTTTTGCCCAGAAAAAGAAACCCTCCGAAGGACCCTATTTTCCGACGGCTCAACTTTGGGAACAGCGAACGCCCCAGGAACTGGGTCTGGATGCAGCCCGTATTCAGGAAGCCGTGGCATTTGCGAAAGCCAACGAGAGCAAAAATCCCCGGAGTATGGAGCAATCCCATTACCAAAGTTTCGGGAAAGAACCCTACGGCTTTGCGATTGGACCCTTTGCCGAACGGGGCGAACCTACCGGACTGATTATCTATAAAGGATACCTGATTGGAAACTGGGGCGAGCCGTTGCGGTGCGATATGACGCACAGCGTTACGAAAAGCTTCCTTTCTACCGTCGTTGGTTTGGCCGTTGATCAGGGGCTGATTCGTAGTGTACATGACACCGTAGCTCCTTACGTACCTCCCATTGAAGTGTATGGACAACCTCTGTTACGGCCCGCGGACGAACTGGGTCAACCGGAATTACTGCGGCCCTTTGATACGCCTCATAACCGTACGATTACCTGGGACCATCTGCTTCGGCAAACAAGTGATTGGGAAGGTACCCTCTGGGGCAAACCCGAATGGGCAGACCGTCCGGCCGCTCAGGCCTCCGAGTGGCTTAATCGGAAACGACACACGCCGGGCAGTGTCTACGAATACAATGATGTTCGGGTCAATGCATTGGCTCTGGCAGCGACGAGTGTGTGGCGTAAGCCCCTGCCGCAGGTACTAAAGACGGAGATCATGGATCCCATTGGTGCATCCAATACCTGGCGGTGGACGGGCTACCGAAACGCCTGGATCGTACTCGACGGTCAGCCCGTACAGTCCGTAAGCGGTGGCGGTCACTGGGGTGGGGGCATGTTCATCAACGCCTACGATATGGCCCGCTTCGGCTTACTGACCTTGCATAAGGGCCGCTGGAAGGATCGGCAGCTCCTCTCGGAGAACTGGGTAAGTCAAGCCCGCACGCCTACGACTGCTCAGCCTACCTACGGTTACATGAACTGGTTTCTGAATACGGCGGGTAAGTATCTGCCCAGTGCTCCGGTTTCGGCGTTCACGCATGTGGGTAACGGAACAAATATTATCTACGTTGATCCCGAACACGAACTGGTGGTAGTTGCCCGCTGGATTGATCAGAAAGCCCTGGATGGATTTATTAAGAAAGTACTGGAAGCTTTTCCTAAGAAATAAAATAAACCCCGACAGACCTGAATACTGCCGGGGTTTATTTATGAAATGACTCCCTGATTTTTCATAGGTTTCAGATAAACCGTCTCCCTTCCCTGGAGTACTTCCTCGGGAATTCCCTGAACGTCAAAGACTTTGTCCCAGCTTCGCTCGTAACAATGGGCCGCATCCGGGAAATGAATGGATACTTCCAGGGCATTCTGGTAAAAACTTTTCGGCTTTTGTTGAATAATTTCCCGATGAATGATGAACTGAGCCCCCAGTACGAAGGTGTATCGTTCCGGACCATCCGTACCTAATACTTTTTGGTGAAATCCTTTTAAGTCCAGCCCGCGACCATCCTCGTTTTTACTCCAGGTTTGAAAGAGTCGCCGGCCCTCCCAATCATCCGTATCAATCAGGTGTCCCAACCATTCGAAAGGTCGGATGGGTTCTGAATTACTGGCCAGTTTTCGGAGGGTCGCGTGAAAGTCGTAGGCGTGGTCAAAGGGCTTTCCCTGGCTAAAAACCGTGATTTCGGCCAGAGAATCGTACCGTTTAACGATATGATGCAGGTAGGTGTGAGCCTCTCGACCTTCGTTAGGCAGAAGAATCCCGGCAGGCTCTGTATGAGCTGAATCTTTGTGATACAGCGTTCGGTGAATGGCGGACGGTACTTTCCGTAGCCAGTTGAGATTTTCCTGGTAATGAGCAACTACTAATTCGTATAACATGCGATAAAAATACGGCTACTGAAAAGGGGTGGCACTGCTTTTTTTTACTTACTAGGCATATCCATAACCACTAAACAATACAATCATGTTTAATCGCCATAATGAAAAACACGCGGGTACCAGCCTGGGCTCAGCGACTAGAGATACAAACTTAGTAAACAACCAAGGTTCTTCATCCGAAGCAGGTCGTAATAGCACGATTACCCAACCCATCGAGAAACCAGTGGGTGGCCCATATGATCCAGAACAGGATGCCGACACCATTGAACGGAATACAGAAGAAACTACTGAAGAGCCTGCTTACGGCGAAGATGCCAATAAAACGCAAGCTTTCTTAAACGATGCGAATGCAACCCATGATCGGAGATACAAGGATCTGGAAGAACGTTATCCAGAAGACGACGAACTCGCTGGCGACCAAGCTCGCCCCGAACGTGACATTCCTTTAGTATAATCCGATTATAGAAAAGAGCCCGAATCATTCGGGCTCTTTTTTTGCACAGTGACCTGAGGAAAATTGAGTAGTGCCCAACAGAATCTGGAAAGATTGAGGTCTTAGTTCCATGAAAAGATACATTTTTTCATGGAAAAATGCTGTGGCATGAATGTTTGACAGTTACTATTGACGAGTAATCGTCTACTATGCAACAAAACCTCAATTATTTAAATCATGATGAATCAATCAAACTCGCAGCAGGGCAACCAACAAGGCGGCCAGCAGCAACAGGATCGCAACCAAGGCAACCAACAATCGCAACAGTCTGGACAATCCGGGGGCCGTCAACAAGGCATGGACCAGGAAAACCTGCAACAAGATGACATGACCCGTCGCCAGGGACAAAATCAAGATCAAAATCGGGACCGGGAACAAAGCCGCCAGTCCGATCAGGTATAAACCGTAGAATGAATTAACCTATACGAAAAAAGCCACCCGCAAAGGTGGCTTTTTTCGTATAGAAGATCGATCCTTACAGGATGTAACGATTAATCAGGTTCTCCAAGTATTCCTGACGGCCTGAACGAACTTCGGGCTCGCCCAGTTCGATCGCCAGATCACGCAGATCCGCCAGACCGAGCGTACCGTTTTCAAATTCCTTACCTTTGCCTGAATCGAAGCTAGCGTAGCGATCCGCACGAATCTGCTTGTACTCCGATGAAGTCAGAATTTGATCAGCAATGATCATGGCTTTGGCAAATACGTCCATGGCTCCGATGTGAGCGTAGAACAGATCAGCGGGGTCCGTAGAGTTCCGACGACGCTTGGCATCGAAGTTCACACCACCACCCTGTAATCCGCCGCCTTCCAGAATCACCAGCAAAGATTCCGTCAGTTCGTAAATATCGTTCGGGAATTGATCCGTATCCCAGCCGTTTTGGTAATCACCCCGGTTGGCATCGATGCTACCCAGCAGACCGGCGTCTACAGCCACCTGCAATTCGTGAGCGAAGGTATGACCGGCCAGCGTAGCGTGGTTTACTTCCAGGTTCAGTTTGAAATCGTCCATCAGACCGTACTGACGCAGGAATCCGATCACCGTAGCCGCGTCGTAATCGTACTGGTGCTTGGTGGGCTCCATCGGCTTAGGCTCGATGAAGAACGTTCCTTTAAAGCCTTTGCTACGAGCATAATCTTTCGCTACGTGCAGGAAACGAGCCAGGTGTTCCTGCTCGCGTTTCATGTCCGTATTGAGCAGGGTCATGTATCCTTCACGACCACCCCAGAATACGTAGTTTTCACCACCCAGAGCAATCGTTGCGTCGATCGCCGCTTTCACCTGAGCACCACCGTGAGCCAGTACGGCAAAATCAGGGTTGGTAGCGGCACCGTTCATATACCGAACGTGTGAGAACAGGTTGGCCGTACCCCAAAGCAACTTCGCACCTGACTGCTCCATTTTGGGCTTCACATAATCCACCCAGGCTTGCAGGCGAGCTTCGAATTCTTCGACATTGGGGGTGTAATCCGCTACGTCTACGTCGTGGAAGCAGAAGTAGGGCAGACCCAGTTTGGTAAGAAATTCAAAAGCAGCATCCGCTTTATCTTTCAGGCGTTGGATGGGGTCTGCTGCCTGATCCCAGGGGTGCAGGTGCGTAGCCGAGCCGAAGGGATCAGAACCGTCGCCACTGAGGGTATGCCAGTACGCCATGCCAAACTTGAAATGTTCTTTCAGCGTTTTTCCCGCCACAACGCGGTTTTCATCGTACCAACGGAATGCCAGTGGATTCATGGATTCCGGACCTTCGTACTTGATTTCCCCGATGCCCGGGAAATATTCCTTTTCGCCTAGTAAAACGGCCATTGTAAAAGCGTTTAAAAAGTGAGTAATGAATGAGTGTATGGTTTCAATGCGGCGAATCATTCGCCAATAACTACTGCAAATATTTTTTCAATAGCGAAAGCCAGTTCGCGTAAAATTCCTGATACTGGTCTGCCTGCGAGGCGTCCGGTTCTACTGTGACGACTTTCGTTAAGCGACTGAAGGCTTCTTTAGGAGCCTGGAAATAGCCCAGACCAACGCCTGCTCCGAGAGCTGCCCCTTTGGAGCCGTCGGTATCGTACAATTCCACGGGGGTTTGCGTAACGTTCACGAACGATTCCGTAAAGACATCACTCAGGAACATGTTGGCTTTACCCGCCCGTACTACCTTGGCCGGGCTACCCATGGTCGACATAATGTCCATACCATATTTCAACGAAAAAGCAATGCCTTCCTGTGCCGCCCGGAATACGTGACTCCGGGTATGGGTATTGAAATCCAGTCCGGAAATCGTGCTTGAAACCGTACGGTTTTCCAGTACGCGTTCGGCTCCGTTGCCAAACGGAAGCACCCGTACGCCCTGACTACCCGCCGGAACGGTAGCAGCCAGTTCGTTAAGCTGGCTGTAGGTTAGACCGGAGCCAAACTGATCGCGTACCCAGCGATTCAGAATGCCCGTACCGTTGATACACAGCAGAATACCTAGTCGCGTCTGCTCATCCCGCTGGTGGTTGACGTGAGCGAAGGTATTAACGCGGTTCTGGGGATCGTATTTGACCTGATCGGTTACCGCGTATACTACGCCGGAAGTACCCGCCGTCGCCGCAAATTCGCCGGGATCGAGCACGTTCAGGGAAAGGGCGTTATTCGGCTGATCCCCCGACTTGTATGTAACCGGAATACCTGCTTTCAGTCCCAGCAAATCGGCAATGGAGCTTTTCACTTCTCCGTGTACAGAAAACAGGGGATGCAGTTCGGGTAAGATCGTTTTGGGAAAGCCAAAGGCGTCCAGCACGTCTTCAGAAACCTGATTCGACTGGAAATCCCAGAAAATACCTTCCGACAACGCCGAGTTAGAGGTCGTAATGCAACCCGTCAGCATCATGGCGATGTAATCGCCGGGCAGCATAATCTGGTAAATGCTACCGTAGATTTTCGGTTCATTGGCTTTCACCCAGGCCAGCTTGGCCGCCGTAAAATTACCGGGCGAGTTGAGCAAATGACTCAGGGCTTTCTCCGAACCAATTTTTTGAAAGGCGGCTTCTCCGTAGGAAACGGCCCGGCTATCGCACCAGATGATGGAAGGCCGGAGTACCTGTTCGTTACGATCTACCACGACCAGCCCGTGCATCTGATAGGCAATACCAATGGCCCCAATATCTTTCGGTTTATAAGCTCCCGTGGCATTGGCTTTCAGAATCGCCTGTTGGACGCAATTCCACCACATGGCCGGGTCCTGTTCGGCAAAGCCCGGCTGGGGCGTAGAAATGGGATTTTCGAGATCAGGGTACGAAGCCGAAGCCACAACCTGCTGACTATCGGCGTCTACAACCGAGACTTTAATTGAAGAGGTACCTACGTCAATTCCTAGAAGAAGCATGTGTTAGCAGAGAAATATAATGCAAGATGTGTCAGATTGACAATATTGACAAATCTTCCAGTGGAAAACCTTATTTTATTTCTTGGAAAATTGCAAAAAATAATGATAAAATACTGAAAATCAATGTTCTGTACTCGGATTAAATTCTTTATAAAAGGCCGGGACTTCGTTGATGAAGTTTTAGAAAGAAAAGAAAATAAATCCATGAGGGAAGGATTTTACGAAATTAAAAAATCCGCAGAAATCACTTCCCGGGCTGGTGGAAAGCCTCAACTTTTAATAGCTTTGATTCACTGAGTTTAAACCTTCTTTTGTGCACTATGGGTATTTTTGATTTCATCCGAAATGAATTTATCAATGTCATTGAATGGGTCGACGATACGTCAGACACCATCATCTGGAAATTTCCTGACAAGGGCAATGACATTAAATATGGGGCTCAACTGACCGTACGCGAAAGTCAGGTAGCCATTTTCATGAATGAGGGTCAGATTGCCGACGTGTTCCAACCCGGACGACACGAGCTGACGACGGCCAACATGCCCATTCTGACGACACTGCGTTCCTGGAAATACGGCTTCGAATCGCCCTTTAAGGTGGACATATACTTTGTGAACACGAAACAGTTTACTAACCTGAAGTGGGGTACGGCCAACCCGATCATCGTTCGTGATGCTGAATTCAAGCAGGTACGGATTCGTGCTTTTGGTACGTATACGTTCCGGGTCAATGAAGCGAAAAAGTTTCTCAAGGAATTTTCCGGTACCAATCCGCAGGTACGGGTCGGCGATATTGAAGAACAGTTGCGTTCAGCGATCTTCTCCAAATTCTCCGATGCCATTGCCGAAGCCAATGTTTCGGTATTGGATCTAGCCCGTAACTATACCGAACTCGGTGAAAAGCTACTACCTTTACTGGGGAATGATTTCGATCAGTACGGTCTCCAGATTGTCAAGTTCTACATCGAAAACACGTCTTTACCACCTGAAGTAGAAGCCTTCCTCGACAAGACCACACAAATGAATATGGTCGGGGATATGGCCCGTTTCCAGCAGTTTCAGGCGGGGATGTCCATCGAAAAGGCGGCGGAAAACTCGGGAACGGCGGCCAGTATCGTGGGCATGAATCTGGGCGGTATGATGGCCGGAGCAGTAGCTCCTGCTTCACAGCCTGCCCAACCGGCTCAGTCGAAGGAAGACATTATGGGCTTACTCAAACAACTGGGCGACCTGAAAGCCGCAGGTATTTTAACGGAAGAGGAATTCACGGCTAAAAAAGCGGAATTGCTGGCAAAACTGTAAGGACTCCATTCAGGTGTAATCAATAAAAAAGCCCCCGAAAGATCATTCTGGAGTGCCCCCAAGAAGTTAGACACTACTTGG
>NZ_NMPS01000159.1:0-3529 GCF_002261125.1 Siphonobacter sp. BAB-5385
TGGTCATCCCTCTTAGTTGCTTGCTCGTCAGGTAGTTAAGAGGGATTTTTGCTTTTTCACTGAAACGTTACTGAAACATTTTTGAATTATCTCAAAATTTGAAGATAGGCTAGGGGATGGTCCAGCTTGCTTTGAATGTGTTATCTTTGATATATGGTTCGGCTCAATTCGAACTTATCTCATAAACAAAAAGGGAACCGCTTGTAGTGGCTCCCTTTTTCATTTACAATTGTCTACAAATTATGAAGAGCTTCTGAGTTAACTAAATAGATCTAATTGTGGAGTAGAGGCTGATGCCGGTAAGTAGGGTGGGTGAAATGTCCCTATAATAACAAACGGATTCTTCGCTATCATATGTTTTGCTTTTGTAGTGCCTACATAAAAGTGTAGATCTTTTCTCTTGGCAAAATCATCAAAGTACTTCTCCTTCACTTTCTGACAAGCTTCTTCTTCGTCATGGTATCTCCAGAACAATGCCCCAATCTCCCAATCTTCAATCATTAGTGTCCTTTTTTTACCCGTAACATCTTTGAAGACGTAAGAGAATTTAAATGGCAGTTTTCGAAGAGGCGTTCTTCTGGCTCCTACCTGTTCAAAAAGCCCAAGCTGTTTGATAGCTTCAAGCTTTTTAGGCTTCCACTCGCGTGATACCTGTTCAATTTTAAAGCCTATAACCTCTGTAGGCTTGAAAACCGCTAAAGATTTATATTTAGGAGCCTGCTTCGCTTCTGATATTAGTGTCTCAAAGTTGTCATATACTTTATTTAATACTAGCCTTCTTCTTTCTAGCCAATTTCCATTTGTTTCTACTTTATTTAAAACCGTTGGAACTGTATCTAGGGTAATGGGCCTATAGCTTTCCGATCTAAAATCACTTGTGTTTCTAACTATATCTATTTCAATCCACTGATACTTGCTGTACTTGTGGACATATTCAAGCTCTCTGAACTTTATAGGATATATTCTTATCCAGTCACCCTCCTCTGTTAGCCCCGCTGTACAAACTAGTTCATTATATTTTGTAGATAGACTAGGGTAAGTTTTCACTGTAATGAGTACGCGGGTTCTTGCCATTTTTAGAGGTGTTTTAGATTATAAATCCAGTAGGGTAATTCAGTAATGGCTTTTGCAACCTTACTTCTATGGCATTGCATATAAGACGCCTCAAAGCAAGTAAGTGCAATTCTATCGTGTAATTTTAATATTTCAAAAACCTGACGAATGTCTTCGCTCCTGTTAACCAAATAGTTTTCTTCGAAATCTTTAAATAGAATATCGTAATCTTTTTGCGTAGTCAGGTTTTGACGCTTTTCACTTGGAATCCCAAGTTGAGGGAAGTGCATATATTTAATACCACTAGCTTCGCATGCAAAACTTAACTCAGATTTGGAGAAGCCTACTTTTTGACTCAAAGGATTGCGTCTAACGTCACACAATACTTTGACCCCATTTAAGATTAGCTTGTTTATATATCTTTCTAACGAGATTCCTTCGTAGCCAATCGTAAACAAAGTGGTATCCTCCCTTACAGTTCTCTGCTTTCGCACTATATCTAACTCTTCCTCACTTAATAGGCTAGGAGCCATCTCACTTCTAATTGCATAGTAAGGATACTTTAAATAGGTATATCGAATCAAATCATCGGTTTTCATATCCTTAAACACTCTCACTAGATACTTCAACCTGTCTTTATCTTCCTGCTTAAGTTGTAGTCTGTAGTCCTCTGATATATTAAGCACCCATTCAGACTCATGTTCTTCAACAATCTTGTATGCTTTCAATGCCCTCATATCCCAATTTGCTTGGAAGGAAAAACACCCATAACGGTAGGGCAAGAACTCATATGTGGGTACTGATTGCAGTTTTGTAAAAATCAACAATAACTTTTGCAGGTTGATTTTACCTAGTTTCCCACCAAACGCTGTCAATATTGCTAAAAGCACTTTTCTTCTATAGTATCTCATGATACAAAGGTAATGATTATCTGTATGATGCATTTCCTTTATAATTTACTGAAATACAGTGTTTTATCCAAATAATATCGCTGGTTATTAACGGTTAATAGGTTGAAACACTATTATATTCTCTGGACCACATAACTATATAACGAAAGCAGTAAAAAGGTTATCACTTTTTTTACTCTTTGGAAATAGTATTCAAAAAAAGGTTTTGTTTAAGCCTCACCCTCGTCACTTGCATCACTTCTGACTATTAAACGAAATAACACTTTTGACACTTTTAGAGTCGCCAATTTTGGCTACACCCCGCACAAAGGCATTTACCCTAAAAGTTAAACGATTGATTTACAGGCAATAGCCCTTTTGGTATAGACCTACTGCCTCACCGACTCCACGAAAAAAGATTTTGTTTGAGCGTCACTTTCAGCACTTGCGTCACTTTTGTCCTCATCGTTCCGCCCTGTGATAATCACATAACGCTTACTAGGTGGCTGGACAAGGCCTCGCGTGAGTGACTCAAAAAAACAAAACCGATTGCTAAGAAGGCTATTGACACTGGCAGTTGCATTGAACAACTAGAGCTTTGTCTTTACTTTTTTCATTAGGTATTGTGCCATATAATCGACAAGCCGCCCATACCGATGCTACAATGAGAATGCCCCAAAAAACTACATAGGCTAAGGTTTGTCCAGTGAGACCAAACCGAGCCTTTTTTCGCCAAGAATTGTTCAGACTTGTCTGCCATCCAAGATCTATAGGCAATATCCTCTTCTCAACAGACTCTATATATTTACTGATTCTATCAATGTGTACCCCTAATACTAAGTGCCGAAACGCTAGCAATAGATTGAACACAAATGGAGCCCATAAAAACACTTTTGTTAGATAAGGACTGGTATTAATAAGTCCATCTTTGGCAAAAATGAGAGATAGGATCGCTCCATTGATAAGGATAGCATTTTTCACCAACTGCGATGACTCCTCCGCAATCTTCATCAATTCACCTCTCAAATCGGCCACTTCTTTTTCTAGGAAATCAAGTTGCTCAGATGTCAAGTTATTGTTCATACAACAGGTCTGGATGGACTAATGAGCTATTAAGTTAAGTATAGCACCTAATAGCAAGCCTAGACTATACCCATTAATGGCTAGACGTAAAAGCAAGCAAGCCCGACGACTGCCAGGCTTGCTTGATAGGGGTTCGACCTCAGGTCGAAGGCCTTCACCTTTAGGTGAAAAGCTTGATAATCAGAGCCCTCAATTTTGAGGAGACCCCTTCATTTAAACGTTAATCATTTAAATCATTAACATTTAAACGAATCCGATTAGGGCAACCGGGACAGCACCTGAATGAGTGCTTCTATATCTACAGGCTTCGTTAAATGTTCATCAAAGCCAGCCTCTTGGGATTTCTGCTTATCTTCTTGCTGACCATAACCCGATACGGCAATAATAAACAGCTCTTTTCCCCAGGGCTGCTCACGAATCAGTCGGCAGGTATCGTACCCATTTAGATCGGGCATCCCAATGTCTAACAATATAACGTCGGGCCGCAGGCTTTCTGCCGCTAA
>NZ_NMPS01000160.1:0-2290 GCF_002261125.1 Siphonobacter sp. BAB-5385
AAATGCTACGGACAACCCGTCCCGCTAACTTTATCGGTTTTGTCCTAACAAAACGAAAACGGAAAACTGGAAATTGAAAACTGTAAACGCAAAACAGAAAACCCTAAACTCAAAACTCAATTATTAAAAACTATTCCGTACCTTTGCATTCCAATTCGGAAACCGGGGGACGGGTTCCCCCACAAACCCAACTACAATGGTTAAAATTCGCTTAGCCCGTCGCGGTCGCAAGAAACATGCTATGTACGATGTCGTTGTTGCTGACGCTCGTGCTCCTCGTGACGGTCGTTTCATCGAGAAACTGGGAACGTATGATCCTAACACCCAACCTGCTACCATCGTTCTGAACGAAACGAGTGCAGTAAAATGGTTGTTGAATGGTGCTCAGCCTACGGATACTGCTCGTGCGATTCTGTCGTACAAAGGTCTGATGCTGAAAAAACACCTTCAAGTGGGTGTGAACAAAGGAGCGATTTCTCAGGAACAAGCTGATGAAAAATTTGCCAGCTGGAAGCAAACGAAAGATGCTCAGGTAACTGCAGCTACGGAAGGTATTGCTGGTAAAAAAGCTGATGACAAAAAAGCTCGTCTGGACGCAGAATCTAAAGTAAATGCCGCTCGTGCAGAAGCTTTAGCGAAGAAAAATGCTCCGGTTGTAGAAGAAGCTCCCGCTGAAGAGGCTGCTGCTGAAGAAGCTCCTGCAGCTGAAGGTGAAGCTACGACTACTGAAGCAGCTGAATAAGCTCTTTCCGAGTAACGATTTTTGGCAAGTCTGGCGGGTCTCCCGGCGGACTTGCTTCATTTTTAGGCGATTGATTCGGAGATTCCCTCCTATTTTTAACGGCTGTCAGCAACGAGCTACGGCCCACCGCTACTGCTATGAACAAAGAAGATTGTTATGAATTAGGACGGATTACCAAAGTGCACGGTCTGAAAGGCGAAGTGCAGCTACTTTTTGAGGTAGATGATCCGTTTGAATACGAAGACCTCGATAGCGTGCTACTCGAAGTCAAAGGGCAACTGATTCCGTACTTTATTGAAGACCTCAATATCCAGTCCAATAAAATCATTGCCAAATTTGAAGACATCACCTCCATCGAGAAAGCGACGCCGCTGGTAGGAGCCAAACTCTGGCTGACACTGGATAACCTGCCGGAGCTGGACGACGATCAGTTTTACTTTCACGATGTGATTGGTTACCAAGTGGTTGATACCAACGTGGGGCCCCTAGGAACGGTACGCGAATTTGCCAGCTTCTCGCTCCAGGACCTGATGGTGATGGATTATGAAGGCAAGGAGGTACTGATTCCCGTCATCGACGAAATCATTGGTGAGGCCGATCACGAGGCGAAAACCCTCAGCGTTACGCTTCCCGAGGGCTTACTCGATATTTACATGAGCGAAGCCAAAGATTCAGAAGAACGGGATGATGCGGACGAGGAAGCGTAGCCCTAGGCATTGATCATTATTGATTTTGGTTTCATACGGTTCGGACTCTGTACCCGAACGGTTTTATTTATTCTGTCATGCGTTTAGATATTATTAGTGCCGTACCGGAATTGTTGGATAGTTTTTTCCAGAACTCGATTGTTAAACGGGCTCAGGACAAAGGCCACGTGGAAGTTCACATTCATAACCTGCACGATTACGGCATTGGTAAGTACAAACAGATTGACGATTATCCCTTTGGAGGCGGTGCTGGCATGGTGCTGATGATCGAGCCGATTGCTCAGTTGATTCGCCAGCTCCAGGCCGAACGCACCTACGACGAAATCATTTATACCGCTCCGGACGGCGAACGTTTTAATCAGAAAACGGCGAATACGCTTTCTATGGCCGAAAATCTGATCATCCTTTGTGGTCATTACAAAGGCATCGACGAACGGTTGCGGGAGATTTTCGTGACGAAGGAAATCAGTATCGGCGACTACGTACTGTCGGGCGGAGAACTCGCCGCCTCGGTTATTTCGGATGCCATTATTCGTTTGCTGCCCGGCGTACTGGGGGACGAAACTTCGGCTCTGACGGATTCATTTCAGGATAATCTGCTCGCTCCGCCCGTGTATACGCGGCCGTCGGAGTGGGAAGGCCATAAAGTTCCGGACATCCTGCTCTCCGGTCACGACGCCAAAATTCAGGACTGGCGACACGAACAGGCCGTCGAACGCACCCAGCAACGACGCCCGGATCTGCTTTCCTAGCAAGACGAAACATACTAAAGCAAAACGACAGAATCGGGGACTTTTGGACTTTGAGTTATTAATAATTAAAAAGGATGAACATGACGTAA
>NZ_NMPS01000161.1:0-9778 GCF_002261125.1 Siphonobacter sp. BAB-5385
CGTGCCGACATGGAATGTATACGGACTAAATGACCAGCCGTGTTTCCGGGACGAAGTACTTACCCTAGAATACTAGTTGATTGTTGTTTTTATGACTAAGTTTCAACGGCATACGAACTAAAACCAGCCGTTCCTGCGAAACAGAATATATACTTGTTGCTAAAAACAGTATGAATTATCAAAAAGCCGTACAGGCCAAAAGTGTATTGTCGGGCCAGTTGCTGGCTACTCAACATAAAATAGTGCGGGCGTTCGGACTGGATACGGTACTCGAAAGCAGTACGCATCTCATCCAGCCCGCCATTGCCGGAATTGGGATTGGACGGGAGGGAACGGAGGAGTACCACATTCGCGTGCTCGTTCAAAATCCCCTTTCTCCGCAGGAAATTACGGCTCTGGCTACCGTACTGGAAGTTGAGGAGCCGGATTTACGCATGATTCACGCCAATCAGGTCATTGCCTTCAGTGAACCCATCCGCCGCTCGCAGCGACCCCTGTGGTACGGCGTGTCCATCGGGCATGAACTCGTATCGGCGGGGACGCTGGGTTGTGCCGTATACGATCAGGGAAAGACGTACTGGCTCAGCAACAATCACGTTTTCGCCAATGGCAACGAAGCGAAAACCGGCGATCCCATCTGGCAACCCGGCGTTCGCGATGGCGGATCGAATGCGAGCCGGGTAGGTACACTGGCCCGATTTGTACCCATTGATTTTAGCGGAACTAACGAAGTCGACGCCGCCCTGGCAGAACCTTTGGATAATTCGCTGGTTTCCACTAACTTTCCTCCGTCGAATCCGCCGCTGGCTACGCTGACGGGCATTACCACGCCCACGTACGGCATGAAAGTGGAAAAATACGGTCGCACCACGGGGTATTCCACGGGCACGATTGTTTCGCTTTCCACGGATTTACCCGTTACGTTTGGTCGCAAGCAGGCCTATTTCGTGGATCAGATTGAAATTGAAGGGGAAAACGGAAACGCATTTTCCCAGCCCGGCGACTCGGGATCAATTATCGTGGAAGCGGGAACGGGATTAGTCGTCGGCTTGTTGTTTGCCGGTGATGGGAATCTGACCTTTGCCAATCCCATTGCTAATGTGTTACGGGCATTGAATGTCACCCTTAGTAAATGATGAAGATGATGAGTACGGTAGGCGAAATCAAAAAAGAATTGTCCCGGCAACTCCGCGATGAGCAGGGGTTCCTGGGACTGGCAATCCGGCGGGAAAACGAAAAAGAGTACATCCTGGTCCGGGTGAAAAGTCTGACCAAACACTGGGAGCGACGTGTACCCGAAGAAATTGATGGCGTACGTATCAAACTTGAGAAAGGAGAGCCCGCTCACGCCTACGTGCTGAAATAAGTACGATCTGATGCAACGAATCCCTTGCCGCCCGTTGCTCAAATTCATTTACAAAAAAAACGGCAAACTTCCGCCCGCCGTTTTCTTTCCTGTAAGCTTTTCTAGCGAATACCCGCCAGCGTATTCAATTCCGCAATGGCCAGCCGATAGGCCAGTTGAGCCCCGTACAGATCCTGCTCCGCCTTCGCCAGACTCGCCTTCGATTCCAGCAAATCTTTTTCCAGTTTCAGTCCCGCTTCTTTCGCATTGGTTTTCATCCGTACTTCCTCACGACGTAGGGTAACCGCCTGCTGAGCCACCGTAATGAGGCGTTGCGACTGTGTCACTTTTCGGTACGCTTTACTGATTTTAGCGGCTACATCTTCCTGCGTATGAGCCTGATAAGCTTCGGCCTGTTTTTTTTGCGAAAGCCGCTGGTTTTCTTCTGAACGGCGTTTGCCGAAATCATAGATATTCCAGCTTACGTTCAGTCCCAGGAAGTAATTATTCGCTGGTAAATCCGAAATGACGTTCTGGTAATTGTAGCCAGCCAGTACGCCGACGTTAGGCAACTTGTCCTTGCGGGCGGCTTCAATGCCGTACTCCACTTTTTCGATGGTTTGCGTCGCCAGTTTTACGTCCGGATTGGATTGCCGGGCTTCTTCCAGATAGGTATTCAACGGCTGCACGGCCAGTCCAGCCACGCTAACGTCAGTGAGCCGTAAGGAATCCGTATCCGGCACCCCGAGTACGACTTTCAGATCCGCCTCATAATCTTCCATCTGGTTCAGAATCTGCACCACTTTCTGCTGCTGGTTGGCCAGATCGGCCTGTAACCCTACTTTATATACTTCGTCGGTTTTTCCCGCCAGCAGGGCACTTTCTACGTCGTACAGCTTGGCCTGGGTAAGCTGCACATTGGCGTTGGCTTCGTCGAGCTGCTTCTGAGCGATCAGCACACCATAGTAGAGCTTCTCCACACCCTGTAGTACTTCCAATTCAGCTTTGGTTACCTGCGTTTGGGCGATGCGTACGTCGGCTTCGGCGGCTTTCACACCCACCCTGATTTTTCCAAGCTGACTGATGGGCTGGTACGCTCCAACCGAGCCGAGAAAGAGGTTGTGTTTACTCTGAAATAAGGGAACGGGTTGTTGCGGTAGATACGTGCCTCCGACCTGACCAAAGGCTCCGGCGGGAATCGCCAGATCTTTCGTAATCCCATTGAAGACATACATGCCCGAAGCCAGAAATTGTGGTTTATTCTTCGTCTTGGCTTCCGTGACTTTGTATTCGCTTTCGCGGACTTTCTCTTTCTGAATACTCAGCAAGCGATTGTGCTGTAAAGCCTGACTTTTAGCTTCTTCCAGCGAGAGTACTTCCTGGGCTTGTACGGACCACGCCGAGCCGAGCAGAAAGCTGTATAACAAAACCTTTTTCATGGGTTTTAATGGAATGGGTTGAAAAGACTTAGACGGGTTGCGTATCGCGGCCAACGCTCATCAGATACGCTTTGTCTTTCGGTTTAATCATTTTCACGTACAGCACGGGTACCGTCAGCAGGGCCATAATCATCGACCAGACCACGCCCACGGCAATCACACTCGCCAACGGACTCCACATGGGCGATCCGGAGAGAATCATGGGTAATACGCCAATGGCAGCGGCCATGGCCGTCAGGAAAATCGGACGTAAGCGTCGTTTCCCCGATTCGGCGGCGGCGGTAGGGATGTCCATGCCGTGTTTGAGCAGTTCGTTGGTATGATCGACGAGGATGATCGCATTCCGTACCACAATTCCCGACAAACTGATCAGTCCGACGAAAGCTGTAAAGCCAAAGTTGTTATGCGTGAGAATCAGTCCCAGGAACGCCCCGAATAAACTCAACGGAATGGTCAGCATTACCAGGAACGCTTCCTTGATATTCCGGAACTGGAACAGCAAAATCAGGAATATCAGGACGATACTAATCACCATAACCACAACCATCTGACTGAACGTTTCTTTCTGTCCTTCGTACTCGCCCCCGTATTCGATGCGGTAACCAGCGGGCAATTTCAGCGACTCAATTTTGGGTTGAACCGCTTTTAGCAATTCCGAGGGCAACAAATTGGCCTGCGTTTCGCTTTGGACCGTCAGCGTTCGAACACCGTTGCGGTGCATGATGCGGCCCGTTTGCCAGGCGGGTTGCAGATCAGCGATTTGCCGCAAGGGTACCGAAGCTCCCGTGACAGGGGAGGAGAGATACGTGTTGAGCAAATCATCAAAATTGCGACGGTTGGTTTCGTCCAGCCGTACCACCAGATCCACGGGTGTTGTGCCTTCGTACAAGGTGGTCACAGGAGCCCCGTTGAAACCAGCGTAAACCGTTTGCCCGATACTGGAGGTGGTAAAACCCAGTCGGTTGGCTTCACCCTTGAGGTTGATGTTCACTCCGTAATAATCTTCCATAAAATCGGTACGAACCATCGCACTGCCGGGCGTATTTCGTAGCACGCTATCCACCTGTACACCGATTTGCTTGAGCGTAGGCAGATCGTCGCCCACGATGCGTACTTCCACCGGAGCTTTGGTGACTGTACCCTGTTGCATGAGTTTCACCTGCGGACGTCCTTCGGGCACCAGAGCATCGACCTGACGCGAGAGCTCTTCCGCCATTGCCTGCGTACTGGCAATATCCGTGGTATTGATTAGAATTTGAGCGTAGTTGGTGACGGGTACTTCGGGCGAAAAGTTGTAATAGAATCGGGGAGCACTTGTTCCGGCAAAAGTGGCGTAACTCGTTACCCGCTGATCTTTCTTGACAACGTTTTCAATTTTATTGATGGCCGCCCGGGTTTTATCAAGTTTCGTACCCGTCGGCATCCACAATTCCACGACGAACTGATTTCGCTCCGCCGCTGGGAAAAACTTCTGCCGAATCGTGGTGAACAGCAAACCCGCCAGGGCAACCGTCAGCAAACTGCCCAGAATCGTTACGCCGGAATGACGCATGCACCAGTCGATGGCCGCGTTGTAGCCATTCTGCATCCGATCCAGCAGGGACGTACGTTTCTTCTTATTCGCCTCGGAAGGATCGTGTAAGCCTTTTTTGATGAAAGTATAACACAGTAAGGGCGTCAGAATCATGGCGACGATGAACGAAGCAGACAAGGCAATGGCCACCGTAATAGGCAGGGCAAAAATGAATTCACCTACCGAGCCCGACAGAATAACCATCGGCATAAAGGAAGCAATAATCGTAATCGTCGCCGCAAATACGGGAACTACCAGATCACTGGCACTCCGCCAGGCGGCCGTCCAGCGGTCCAGTCCTTCATCGAGCAGTTCCACGTAGTTATCGGCAATGACGATGGCATCATCGACGACCATGCCCAGTACCACAATCAAGGCCGCCAGCGATACCTGATGCAGCTCGATACCAAAGGCGTGCAGCAGGGCAAAAGTGACGGCAACCGTCATCGGAATCGCCATGGCCGCCACCGCTGCAATGCGGAAGGGCAGAAGTAGAATCACGACAATCACGACTGAAACAATAGCCAGGAAAAATTCCCGGATGAAGTGACCAACGTTCTCATCCACCAGATGCGGCTGATTGACAATCGTAGTCAGTTTCACCGTACTCGGTAGTAATTTCTGCACGGCTTCCAGCTGAGCATCAACGTCCTTACCGAACGACACAATGTTGTTTCCTTCGTGCATTTCCACGGCCAGCATCAGGGCCCGGTGTCCGTTTACGGTTGTCGTACTTGTGGGGTCCTGGTACTGACGGGTGATGCGGGCTACGTCGCCGAGTCGAATCACGTCTCCGGTTTTAGAAGTACCGATGATCTGACTGGCAATCTGGCTTTCGGTGCTGTAACCACCGTTGGCGTAGAGCGGTACCTCCGCCGTTCCGGTTTTCACATTTCCCGTCGGACTAATGGCATTCTGGGATTTCAGTACGTTCATCACCTGCGTGAACTTGATGCCGTACTGAGCCAGTTTTTCGGAATTGCTCGTAATGACGATCTGTTCTTTCTGCTCGCCAATGCGTTTGATTTTCGACACGGCGGGCAACGTTCGGAGCTGATCTTCTACTTTTTGCAGATAGTCTTTCAACTCGTTGTACGAAGCCTGATCGGATTCGATCCCGATAACCAAAGCTTCCGTATCCCCAAAGTCGGAGTTGACGATCGGGCCACGTACACCTTCGGGCAAAGCCAGCGTTTTGGCGACGAGTAATTCGTGCCGCAGTTTACTCCAGAACACGTCCGGATCTTTCACTTTATCCTCCAGCTCCACATTAATCACGACGGCTCCGTCGCGGGTTGTGGAGAAGGTTTTAGATTTCTTAACTTCCTCAAACTGAAACAGGTATTGTTCCAGCTTTTTGGTAACCTGATCTTCCACCTGAGCGGAATTCGCTCCGGGGAAATACGCCAGTACCAGACCCGTACGAATGGTAATCTTGGGGTCTTCCCGGCGGGGCATGGTCAGCAGGGAATGTACACCAACGGCAAAAACCATCAGCAGTACCGTCAGCGTAACCTGCGAATATTTTAGGGATGATTTGACAAAATTCATGATCTACACTGGATAAGGCCTGTAGAGTAAGAAGCGTATACGTCCGTTAAATAAAATTGAACGTTGTTTTGTATACGTTAAGGCTGGGTATTGGTAAGCTGAACGGCGGAACCGTCGTGGATTTTCTGCTGTCCACCCGTGATGACGAGCTCGCCCGGCTGCAAACCCGAAGTAATTTCAATGGTAGAATCCAGCAGGCGACCGATGGATACGCTACGTTTAAAGGCCTGCTTTTTCTGCGAATCGGCTACAAAAACGTAGGAAGAATTATCGGTATCGTGCAAGACAGCTTCGGCGGGTAAGGTTAGCGATTCCGTTTTCTGCGTCGAAGGCAGTTTCACTTCGGCCACCATACCGGGACGAATCAGGAGCTTCGGATTGCGTAATTCGATTTTCACCGAAAACGAACGCGTCGTCGCGTCGGCGGCGGAACCTACTTCGGTCACTTTTCCGGTAAAGGTGCTGTCGAGGGCTGAAATGTACACCTGAGCTGACTGACCGATTTTCACCCGCTGTAGTTCCGATTCTGGAATAGCCGCGTTGACTTTTACTTTCTGGATATCCGAGACGATAAACAGGGGCATTCCCGAACCTACAATTTCACCAATCTCCGTATTCTTTTTGAGCAGTACGCCCGCGAAAGGAGCGTAGAGTTTGGTATCCGAAAGGTTCTTTTTCTGGAGTCCGGCCTGGGCCTGAGCCTGTTTGAGTCCGTTAGAGACTTTGGCGAAATCGGCATCGCTCAGGCTGTTGCGGTCGTGCATAAGCTTGAGCCGGTTGTACTCGTCCTGCACCTGATTGACGCTGGCGGTAGCCGCGTCCACGCCGAGCCGGTAACTGGTAGGGTCCAGACTGGCGAGTACTTTTCCAGCGACTACGGGCTGGCCTTCCGTAGCCGCGATGTAGTTGATTTTTCCCGCCACGAGAAAACCGAGTTTGACGGTCCGGTTTCCTTCGACGTTTCCGCTAATCGAAATCTGATTTTCTGAAGAAGATCGACTAACTGTTTGCGTAATGACCGGTACGGCCGGATCGGCGGTGGCGGTTTCGGGAGCGGGTTTGCTCTGGCAGCTGGCGAGTACGAAGGCTGCTACACTGATGGAAAAATAAGGCTTGGGTTTCATAACTTCATTAATTAATCGTTTCCAGTAGGTGAATTTGTGATTGGGGGATTTCTAAAAAGAGTAAGTGTTCAAGGACACTGTCAACCCATTCTTCCGTATCCGTCAGAATAAAACTTAGTTCTGATACGGGGAATGTATTGGTGAGCGATTCGAGCAGGTCTAACGCCGGGTAAGCTGGTGTAGGACTGCCGAATACATAATACGTTTTCAAAAGGCCACGAAACGTCGATTCGAGACGGGTAAGCTCGTCGGGAAAAAACGGAGAATTCAGCTGCGTCAGGCCATGAATGACGGTACACGGCTGGTGGCGATTCAGTAGAGTTTTTAGCAAATCAATCAGCGAATGCAGGGAGTACGACGTTGATAAAAAGATCCAGTGTCGATCCGGTATAGGGCTGCTTTGCTGCGTGAAATTCAGGGCTTTCATAACACTGCTTTCGGGTTGTGCATGCAAAGCTCGGAAAGATTTACGCCAGGCTCTTTGATAAAAGTCAAAAAGCGAAGGGAGGTAGGCGGAGCCTACTAATTTGGGCGTCCGTAGCAGATGCTACGGATAACTCGCTCCTTGGAAAGGGGAGATAAAGTGATTTTTACAGAGGAGTAGATTCTGCTGCTGCTTCTAAGGTATATTTCTTTGGAAGACTGGTATTGAGAACGGCAGTCTGCGTTATCCATAGCATCCGCTACGGATTTTCAAATTTCTAGGCTATGCCTACTTTTTACTCCGAATCCGACTCAACGTCTCCTGCGAGATGCCGAGGTACGAAGCAATATGACCCAGGCTGACCCGCTGAAAAATGGAGGGTTGATTTTGGAGTAACGACTCGTAGCGTTCGGTGGCCGTTTGAAATTGCAGGGCCGTGATGCGTTCCTTCATTTCCCGCATCACCTGGTGCATGACCAGAACGTGCAGTTGCTCGAAAAGGGGATGCCGTTTGAGTAACTGCTCAAAGTCTTCGTGCGAGATGGAACACAGCGTTGTCTCCTCCAGGGTTTCCAGGTAATACTGACTGGGTTGACCGTCGATGAAACTTTCGTCTGCCGTTACGAAATTGTCTTCCGTATGAAAGCGGTACGTCGTTTCTTTCCCCGAGAGGCTTTGATAATGTTCCCGAATGAGACCTTCTTCAATGAAAAAGAGCCTTCGACAGTGCTGGCCCGGCCGGACCAGCACGTGGTTTTTCGGAAGGTGTTCCCGAACAATAATTTTCTGAAGCTCTTCGACGACTTCCGCAGATAAGGGTAAGTGCTGTTGAAGGAAGGTAATAATATGCATAGGGAACCGATTTGAAACGACGCCCTTACAGGCCCGCGTAGTACGTCAGAGCTTCCTGCATTTCGGAGTTGGATACGGGAATGTCGAAGCGACAGCTACCAATGCCCTCGAGTAGGGAGAACCGAACTTCCTTACCCCGGTTTTTCTTGTCCTGAGCCGTTAATTCGACGATTGCCTCGAAGGCATCGGCAGGAATTTGGGCTTTGCCGTAGGTTTGAAGCAGGTACGATTGAATCGTGGCGAATTGTTCTTCCGTCAGCCAGCCCCGTTGCCGACTTAGAAACGCCTCTGTCAGCATGCCCGCCGCAATGGCTTCCCCGTGCAGGAGCCGCTTTTCGGGATCTTCCAGAAAATACGTTTCGATGGCGTGACCGAGCGTATGTCCAAAATTAAGAATCTTCCGTATTCCTTTTTCCGTAGGATCAGCCTGCGTCACCCGTTCTTTAATGGCGACGGAATGAGCGATCAGGTCCGTCCAGTTCTGCGTTTCCCAGCTTTGTTGACGGAGTTCCTCCCATTTAGCCGCATCGGCGATGAGACAATGTTTGATAATCTCGGCAAAACCCGACCGAAGCTCGCGGGGCGGGAGCGTAGCCAGAAAATCGGCATCAATCAAAACAGCGTCGGGAATCTGGAAGACGCCAATATGATTTTTTAGTCCCTGGAAATCAATACCCAGTTTGCCGCCTACGCTGGCATCGACCTGCGAAAGTAAGGTTGAGGGGATTTGAATAAAGGCAATCCCCCGTTTGTAAGTTGCCGCACAGAAGCCGCCCATATCGCCAATGACGCCGCCGCCAAGATTGATCAGCAGGCCGTGGCGATCGAAAGCCGCTTTCGTAAGACCTTCCCAGATTTGTGTGGCCGTTTCCAGGTGTTTTTCGTTTTCACCCGAACGAATCTGAATCAGCGTATGCGGGGGCAGTAAGGCCTGAATGCGGGGATAGCAGTGCTGAAGGGTTTGCTCGTCTACCAGAACGGCTACCTGAGAAAAGGAGTGCGAGGCAAGGAAAGCGGGCAGGCTTTCGGTAATAGGGGCGATCTGTACCATAGCCGCAAAAATAGACGAAAGAGTAGAGAGTCGACAGTCGGGCGTAAAAGTTATCGGCGGGAGGGACAAAAACTGCCCAGCTTCTTCGTTCCCTTTCCAGAAGGGATTACGGGTAAAAGTTGGTCAAGTGCTCAAAATTGGGCAGTTTGCATTCTTTATGGATTGATTGCATACGAACATGATGAAGAATGAAGATCGTGAAAGCCTGCCACCCTTTATCCGGTCCTGGCAGCAGCTCTATGCCTTAGTCATCGCTAATCTCATTCTGATGATTGGGCTGTTCTGGTGGTTTACAGAGGCGTTTTCCTAACGGGTTTTTAAGTGGATGGGTAGCTGTTTGCGTCCAATGATAGCTGCGTTTTTCGTCCCGCAAGCACGGCTGGTTTTTTAGTCCGTATACATTCCATGTCGGCACGCCC
>NZ_NMPS01000162.1:0-88273 GCF_002261125.1 Siphonobacter sp. BAB-5385
AAACGGAAAACGGAAAACGGAAAACGGAAAACCCAAAACCCAAAACCGCACACTCCGGAAACTCAAATGCCCGCTTTTGCGTTACCCTAACACCTATACATTAGAAACTCCCAGCATTATGCTCCGACCGCAGGTACTTATTTATACGGAAACCACTCCGAACCCAAATTCAATGAAGTTTGTTATCAACTTCGAATTGGTACCCGAAGGTGTTTCATTTGATTTTGCTTCTCCTTCTGAGGCTATTTCACCGGAGAAAAATTCTCCATTGGCCGTTGAGCTGTTCGGATATGACTGGGTACAACGCGTGTTCATTTCCTACAATTTTGTTACCGTCACCAAGCACGACGAAACGGAATGGGAAGAAGTACTGTTCGATACCAAACAATTGATTAAACGGTACATGGATAGTGGTAAACCGGTGCTGACGAAGGCTGCTGCCGAGACGCAGCACGAAGCCATCAATGCTGAGCAGGACAGTGATACGATTATCAAGATTAAAGCGGTACTCGATCAATACGTGAAGCCTGCCGTAGAAATGGACGGTGGAGCCATTACGTTCTCTTCGTTTCAGGAAGATACCGGTATCGTTAAGCTTTTATTACAGGGCTCCTGTAGCGGATGTCCTTCTTCTACCATGACGCTGAAAGCAGGCATTGAAAATCTGCTGACCCGCATGGTTCCTGAAGTAAAACTGGTTGAAGCCGAAGGCGTATAATATCAATCAGTCTTTTCAGACTTTCCTTTTCCCCAAGAAAGCAAAAGCCCGAACGCTGTAAAGCATTCGGGCTTTTTATTGATTACACCGCTTACCAATTGATGGCGAGGGCTTCATTGCATTTTCGTACCGTAGCCGCGATTTCAGGTAATAAATCCGGATTCTTTTCGATTCCATTCCCCACCACAATCACATCGGCTCCGGCCTGTAAAGCCATTTTTGCTTTTTGCGTTGAATCAATACCGCCGCCTACAATAATCGGCGTATCTACGCTCTGGCGTACGGCGGCAATCATTTCGGGCGTGATACTTTTCAGTGCTCCACTACCCGCATCCAGATACGTCAGTCGCAAGCCCAGCATTTCTCCTGCCATCGCCGTACACGCCGCTACGGCTGGTTTATTGTTGGGAATAGGGGTGGTGTGCGACATGTACGAAGCCGTGGTTTGCTGCCCCGCATCGATCAGTAAATAGCCGGTCGGTAGAATTTCCAGACCTGATTTTTTCAGCATTGGAGCCGCGACTACCTGTTGTCCAATCAGATATTCTGGGTTTCTACCCGAAATCAGAGATAAAAACAGAACTGCATCCGCAGCCGGATGCACGTGCATATTGCTTCCTAAAAACAATACGACCGGAATCGTTGTGTATTCTCGAATGAGAGCAATGATGTCACCCATCTGAAATTGAGTGATCAGACTACCTCCGAGAAAGAAAAAATCCACTTGCTCCTGTTGAGCCCGCTGTAATAATAAAGGAAATTCATCCAAACGTACATCGTCCGGATCAATCAAAACCGCAAATGCCTTTCGACCTTGTTCCCGATACGTAATGAACTGATTAAGAATCGGTTTTATCATGAGAATTTTATTCGGTTAAAGCAGAAACGGCCCTTAAGATAGCCGGCTATTCCCCTTGCACATTCCATTGGTACGAACCACAAACATGGCAGTAGTGTTTGTTGATCCTATGCCAAAAGTACAAACTTTGAGTGGAAAAAGGGTTTTAGGTTTGAAAATGCTAGTATCCGGCCTTTCGTTCCAACAAAATACAGACCGAAGTAACCTATTTTTTCACCCGTTCGACGACTTGAGCTACGCGTGCCCAATCCGTATAGGCAATGTCGTATTCCGGTACGGCGGCTACGCCTCCCAAAGCAATCCCTTCTTTTCGGTACTCCATTCGGCTATCCCGGCTCACTTTGCCCGTCAGGTGCAACGCGTGTACGCCCGTTTCCAGTAAGGCATCGGCATTTGCCGCATTGACTCCACTACCCGCCATGATCTCGATCCGACGAGCAGCCTGCTGTACCATTCGCTTTAATTCTGCTGTACCGTCCGGAGCTTTATCGGCTCCGCCCGAGGTAAGAATAATCCGACAACCCGTCGCAATGACGTCTTCAACCGCCTCAGCAAGGTCCTGGGCAAAATCGATGGCCCGGTGAAACGTAACGGGCAGGGGGGCAGCCACTTGTACGAGTTCACGGGTACGCTCGACGTCTACGCGTCCATCAGGTAACAAAATACCCAGCACGATACCCTGTACGCCCGCTGCTTTGAATGTTTCAATTTCGGCTTTCATTACCTCAAACTCAAGATCATCGTAGCAAAAATCACCTCCTCGAGGCCGTACCATGACGTTAATCGGTAAGGAAACATGCTTCAAAGAAGCCTGTACTACGCCCAAAGATGGGGTCGTTCCGCCCTCAAAAGGGGAAGCACATAACTCAATTCGGTCAGCTCCGGCTTTTTCAGCCGCCAAACATGATTCCAGTGAATACGAACAAACTTCAACCTTTCTCAAAACACGTTCCATTCCACCTTCCAATACACTCATAGTCAGATTATTACGGGTAAAAATTAAAATCAGTTATATTTTTTTTCGAAAGAACGATCTTTTTTGGAACGTTTTTTATTTTATTCAAGCGAAAAATAGCGGTAAGTCTCCAAGCAATGCAAAAAAGACTTACTTTTGCAGTCATTTTTCTGAACCCATTATTCCATAGGAGGGAAAACGCATGTACTGGACCCTTGAACTTGCTTCCTATCTGGAGGATGCTCCGTGGCCTGCAACGAAAGACGAGCTTATTGACTATGCCATTCGGACGGGTGCTCCGCTGGAAGTAGTTGAGAACCTTCAAGAACTCGAAGACGACGGTCAACCTTACGAAAGCATTGAAGAAATCTGGCCGGATTATCCGACAAAAGATGATTTCTTCTTCAACGAAGACGAATATTGATGCTTTGTTGAACCATAGGTATTACTAGGCCCGATTGATTCGGGCCTTTTTTATTGCAATAACCGCTCGACCAATGGGTACACGCGTTGGGTAGCTTCCGCATCGATTAAACCAAGGCCCAGGCGACGGTACAACAGGTCTTCGGGCGTACAGGCCATTTCCTGTCTGCGGGCGAAGATTACCTCGGCCTGAATAAACGGGTGCGGAGCCGCCAGCGGTTGTTTCCAATCCGGATTTTCCTGCGTTAAGGCCAGTACATCCATTGCTTCCGTTCCGTAGGTACGGGCCAGATGCCGGGACACTTCTTCCGTTAAACCATACGTTTGCTGGAGTTTCAGAAATAAATCGGGTGTATAGGCTTCACCACCCGCCAGCCGGTACTGTTCGGTGGAACACTCCTTCTTCACCTTCAATTGCTCACAAACCGCGTCGATTGTATCGCTGGCCATAAGGCGATAGGTCGTCCATTTGCCGCCCAAAATACTGATGAGCTTGGTTTTATCATCTACCTCTACCTCATGATCGCGTACCAGCGATTTCGTATCCTTGGCAAAAATGGCTTCAATCAAGGGGCGTTGTCCCGTGAATCCCGCCCGAATATCCGCTTCCGTAATGGGTGTCTTCAGATACCGATTCACGTAACTCATCAGGTATTTCTCCTCCGCCAGTGTTGGACGTGGTGTATCGCTCAGTTCATCTTCCAGATCGGTAGTACCTACCAAAACCTGATCCTTCCAGGGAATGAGAAATAGTACCCGCCCATCGTCGGTTTTAGGTACCAGAATAGCCGTATTCCCCGGCAGATGGCTTTTTTCCAGTACAATATGGGAACCCCGACTCACGCGGATACGCGGTCGTGACTTCGCATTGGCCATGGTACGGATCTGATCCGAAAAAGGGCCCGTTGCATTCACGAATACCTTCGCCTGAATGTCGTAGGTATGGCCATTAAGGGTATCCTTGACTTCCAGCTTCCGCACTTTACCGGATTTTGAATAGCCAAAGGCCAGAGCTTCCGTATGGTTAAGTACGACCGCTCCTTCTTTTGCCGCCGATTTGATGAGAGCCAGTGCAAAACGGGCATCGTCCAGCTGACCATCGTAGTACAAGACGGCACTGTGTAAACGTTCGGTTTGAAGTTGGGGCACGTGTTCGAGTACCTGTGTTTTGGATAACCAGCGGCTCGGCTGAATATTTCGCGAGCCCGCCATCCAATCGTATATTTTCAGCCCGATGCTGTAATACATGCCTTCCAGCCAGCTTCGGCAGGGCGTTAGTAACGGCAGAGATCGGGTCAGGTGTGGAGCATTCTGCAGGAGGGTACGCCGCTCGTGCAGGGCTTTACGAACCATTCGAAACTGATCCGGACTCAATTGCTTGACGGCCTGTTCGAGATACCGAACGCCGCCGTGAATCAGCTTTGTAGATTTGGAAGACGTTTGAGCCGCGAAATCTTCTTTTTCAATCAGACACACGCTGAGGCCCCGTAAAGCAGCGTCAAGAGCACAGCCCGCTCCGGTGGCTCCTCCGCCAATGATACAAACATCAAAGGTTTGCGTAGTTAACTGATTGAAAAATGCGGTACGATTCATAACGGGCTAGAGCAAAGGAACCATTGGCGATATAGAAGTTTTTCCGCAGTAAACCGATTCTACATCAAAGATTTTTTAATTGCTTAACGTTTGATTCTAAAAAGTCTTGTACATCCTATGTGGTTCGCCTGCCATCGTCGCCCTGATCGTTCCTTTTTCTGGAAAGGTCGTCCTTTTCCCGTATGTGCCCGTTGTACAGGATTATATGTGGGTTACGGAATAGGCCTCCTCTTGAGCCTCTGGCTGGGACCGCTCGCTTCCTTCTGGTCGGTAGTACTGATCATTCCCCTGCTCATCGATAGCTTCACGCAATACTGGCAGTGGCGAGAGAGTACTAATCCGCTCCGACTGATTACGGGCATGCTGGCGGGTACGGGCATCGTACTGCTCACCATTGGCTTTGCGTATACGGCGGCCCTGGCCTTAACCGTTGTGGATGGGTACTAGCTGGCTACGCGTGATTCGTCGTTAACTCCAGCATGACGGGACAATGGTCGGAGTGTTTAATGTCTGACCAGATGGCTGCGTCTTTCAATCGTTCGCGTAACGATTCCGTAGCCAGTTGGTAGTCAATCCGCCAGCCCAGATTTTTGCTACGGGCTCCGGCCCGAAAGCTCCACCAGGTATACTGATGCGGCTCGGGATGAAAGTGCCGGAAGGTATCAATGAATCCACTTTCCAGAAAACGACCCATCCAAGCCCGCTCTTCGGGCAGAAAGCCGGACGAATTGGCGTTGGACTTCGGGTTATGAATATCAATCGGCTGGTGGCAAATGTTGTAATCCCCCGAAATAATCAGGTTAGGTACCACCTTTTTCAGGTCATCAATGTAATCCTGAAAATCAGACAAGAACTCCATTTTGAACGCCTGCCGCATGTCTCCACTTGATCCCGAAGGCAGGTACAGACTCATAAACGAGAAATCATCAAAATCCGCCCGCAGGATGCGGCCTTCGTCGTCATAGATCGCGTTTCCACAACCGTATGCCACGTGTTTGGGCGTGTGCTTGGATAGAATGGCAACGCCGGAGTACCCTTTTTTCACCGCCGGATACCAGTACAGCTGATAACCCAGGTCTTCGAAGATGGTGCGGTCAAACTGATGAATCTCCGATTTTACTTCCTGCAGAGCTACCACATCGGCGTTAGTACTCTGTAGCCATTCCGCAAAACCTTTCGTCAGGGCTGAACGAATGCCGTTGACGTTGTACGTAAGTAATTTCATAGGGGGAAAAATGGAAAACGGAAGAGATTTCTCTCTTCCGTAGCTATATAATGCCTTCGCGTTCGAAGTATTCCAGTACGTGCTGTTTGAGCAGGGTTTCCTGATTAAGCAAGTCGACAAAGGGCAGGGGTTGTACCAGCTTCCAGTGCGGCCAGCCATCCGCATCCAGCCCTTCGAGTTCGTAATAGCCACTGTAGCTCAATACCTTACAAACCGCGATGTGCATCAAATCCTGTTTTTGTTCTTTCGTAAAGAACTGATGGCCTTTGCCCAGTTCCTGTACGCCAATCAAAAACAGGACGCCATTCAAATCCGCCGGACGCTTGCCGATCATGCCTTCCAGCTGATCCAGCAACTGTTCCCAATCCTGATCTTCTAATTCTTGTTTCATACCCTTGCTAACAGTAAAAACGGCTCGAAACGTTCGGAAAAACGTTACTCGGTACCTTTCTGCAATTCGTCCCAATATTCAACGGCTCGCCGCAGGTGCGGAATGACGATCGTACCACCAATGATTGTAGCGATGGAGAATACTTCCTGCATTTCGGCCTCGGTAACTCCTAGTTCGTGACACTTGCCCAGGTGGTACTTTACGCAATCATCGCAACGCAGTACCATCGAGCAGGCCAGGCCAATCAGTTCTTTGGTCTTACTGTTTAAAGCTCCTTCGGCGTAAGTATTCGTATCGAGGTTGAATAAGCGTTTGATAATCAGATTGTCCGAGCCCAAAATGCGTTCGTTCATCCGGCTGCGGTATTCGTCGAATTGTTCAACTAATGCCATGTCTGTTGATTGATTGTGAAGCGTGATGGTCAGAAGGTTACCCGTTTCATTTACTGAACGGTACGGCTTCTCCTGATTTTCCCGGCGAAGTTAGCCGAAAAACTCACCCCAATTATGAAAAGCTACTGGCAGGCGTTCTGGACGCTGTTATTTCCACGCATTTGTCTGGGTTGCCAGCAAACGCTGGCCGAAGGTGAAGACCTGCTCTGTACCACCTGCCGCTTTGATTTGCCCGTTACCCGTAGCTGGCAAACGGGCGATTCGGTCGTAGCTGACAAGTTCGCCGGAAGAATCCCCGTGGCTAGTGCTCATGCCTACCTCAAGTTTCGCAAGGGAGGGAAAGTCCAGCATCTATTACACCAGCTCAAGTACAACAACGAACCCGAAGTTGGGGCCTTGCTGGGACGTCTGTTCGGTGTGGAATTGAAAGCAGCGGGCCTGACTGCGGACTTGTTACTGCCTGTTCCACTGCACGAAAGTCGCCAGCGACAACGGGGCTACAACCAGAGCGACAGCATTGCCGAAGGACTTTCCCAGGTACTGGAAATTCCCTGGTCGAATCAACTGTTGAAGAAAGAAACGGCTACGGCCAGCCAAACCCGAAAAACCCGCTGGGAACGCGTTCAGAACGTGGCCAATGTCTTTACCGTCACGCAGCCTGAATTCATACAAAATCAGCGAATCGCCCTGATTGATGATGTCGTGACGACGGGATCTACGCTGGAAGCCTGTGCTCAGGTTCTGCTTGAAAAGGGTTGCCGGGAAGTACACATCTGGACGCTGGCGACTGCTCTTTGAAACGGATTCAATCTAAAAAATTCGTAATTTTAAAAGCTAAATCCTTTGAATACCAATACCTATGCTTCGCTTCCTAGCCATTTTGCTCGCTACAACGTTCCTACTGTTCAGCAGCTTTTCAAGTGATGCCCAGCGTACGTACTGTAATCCGATGGACATTGGTTATCGCTACAATTTCGAACAGCTCAACGAACAGATTTCGTACCGCTCGGGAGCCGACCCGGTGATTGTCAATCATAAAGGTGAGTACTATCTGTTCGTAACCATTTCGGGCGGATACTGGCATTCCAAAGATTTGTCACACTGGGACTTTGTAACGCCCGACAAGTGGCCTTTTGAGGATATGTGTGCTCCGGCGGCCCTGTCGGTCCGGGATACGCTTTTTCTCTTTCAGTCTACGTTTGAACAACGGCCTATTCTGTATTCCGTAGCCCCCGAAAAAGGGAAACTCCAATTCTATAACCGCTGGTTACCGCGTTTACCCAAAGACATTGGTCCCTGGGACCCGGCCCTTTTTCACGATGAAGATACCGACAAGTGGTTCATGTACTGGGGTTCGTCGAATGTGTATCCCATTTTCGGAGCCGAACTCGATCCCAAGCGGCGGTTGACTTACGCAGGTCCCTACCAATCCATGTTCTGGCTTGATCCCTGGAAGCACGGCTGGGAACGTTTCGGTCCGAATCACGCCGATCTAATGAAGCCTTTTGTGGAAGGAGCCTGGATGACCAAGTATAATAAAAAGTATTATTTACAGTACGGAGCACCCGGCACCGAGTACAACGTATATGCTACCGGTACTTACGTGGGCAACGATCCGCTAGGCCCCTGGGAGTACGCTCCCTACAATCCGATTTCGTACAAGCCCGGCGGTTTCATGAACGGAGCGGGTCACGGAAATACGTTTCAGGATAACTACGGCAATTACTGGAATACCGGAACACCCTGGATTGGCGTAAACTGGCCCATGGAACGCCGGCTGGCTATGTTTCCGGCGGGCTTTGATGCCGACGACCAGATGTACGCCAATACACGTTTCGGCGATTTCCCTCACTATTTGCCTACCAGGAAATGGCAGCGTAAAGACGAGCTATTTACGGGCTGGATGCTGCTTTCGTACCGCAAACCCGTAACAGCCTCTTCGGTAAAGGATACGCTACGAGCCGAATACGTTACGGATGAAAACCCGCGTACCTACTGGGTGGCTCGCCAGAACCGGGCCGGTGAGTGGCTAACGATTGACTTACAGCAACCCTCGGAAGTACAGGCGGTACAGATCAATTATACTGACTATAAAAATAACGTCTATAACAGCGATTCGACCGTTTATACGCAGTTTAAATTGCTCCATTCACTCGACGGAAAGAACTGGCAGTTGCTCACGGATTTAGCAAAAGAAAAGAAACGGGATCGGGCTTGTGCGTACGTTGAATTGCCCCAGGCCATTCGCACACGGCACATTCGGTACGAACACGGCTATACGGCTGGCCCCAATCTGGCCATTAGCGATATGCGGGTGTTTGGAAAAGGAAGCGGAAAACAACCGGCTACTCCGGGAAACTTGCGGGTTGTACGGCAAAAAGATGAGCGAAATGCCGATATCCGCTGGGAAAAAGTACCCGGAGCCGTGGGATACAACATTCGCTGGGGCATTACACCAGACAAATTATACCAAACGTACCAGATCTGGCATGACCAACCGAATGCCCTGGAACTACGAGCTTTAAACGTGGGCGTATCGTATAGTTTTGCCATTGAGGCTTTTAATGAAACTGGAGTATCTTCCTTAAGTTCAGTAGTTTTAATTAAGTAGAATTTTATATCTTGCAGAGGCTTTCCTTCTATTTACTGGCCGCCACTCAGTTGTAGCATTCAGGGCCTTCAACGGGACGATCTTCGCCTCGTTCATCACATTGGTATCTTCATTTGGGGTTCGACGTTTCACGTAGCTTTTCCATTGGAAGGCGTTTTCTTACGTTTTCCGTGGAAAAATGGTGATTCATCGAAAGCAATTTTCGGTACCTGAAAAACGCTGTAACATTGATCTACGAAGCTGGTTTTCTCACGTTTTAACTTTGCTCTGCCATGGTAACGGCACCTACCTACATCGACCTTAAAAACAATCAATCGGTTAGTATTCCAATGAAAAAAGCAAGAAAAAAGCCTCGCCCGTACAATTGGCTTAATGTTGTTGTTTGGATCGTTGGTGTACCGCTGGTTACTTTCTTGTGGCTGGCCCTGATGACCTACCTGATTTACATTATTTTCTAATTTTCTGGATTAAAAAATCCTTTTTACATACGTTCTTTGAGGCTCAACTACACGGTGGTTATGAGCCTCTTTGCCTTTACAAACGTCCGTATCTTCACGGGCTCTGCCTTTATTGAGCATCAACATCTGCTGGTCGAAGACCAGACCATTCTTGGTTTAAGCGATTCCATTCCTGAAACGGCTACCGTAATCGACGGTCAGCAGGCTGTACTCGCTCCGGGTTTTGTCGAACTTCAGGTGTACGGCGGGCAAGGCACTTTATTCACAACCGAACCTACGCCTGAAGCCATTCAAAAGAACTATGAAGAACATCTGGCTGGCGGAACCACTCATTTCCAGATTACTTACCATACCGGCCCTTTAACGGGCATGCTGGCCGCCATTGCCGCCTGTCGTACGTATCGGCAACAGGGTGGTCAGGGCTTGATAGGGCTTCATCTCGAAGGCCCTTACTTCAATCCAGTCAAACGCGGGGCCCATTTACTTTCCTACATCCGGAAAGCGACCATTGCTGAACTCGAACAACTCGTCGAAGCGGCGGGTGATCTACCTCTCTTTCTGACGCTGGCTCCCGAAGAAGCAGACCCGGAAGTACTGGACTGGCTCTTGCAAAGTCCAATCATACTTTCCGCAGGGCATTCCAATGCTACGTATCCACAGGCAATGCAGGCTTTTCAACAGGGGATAGGACTTGTAACGCACCTGTTCAATGCGATGTCGCCCTTCAACAGTCGCGAACCCGGTCTACTCGGAGCGGCTTTCGATTCATCCGTACGGGCTAGTATCATTGTCGACGGTATTCACGTCGATTTTGCCAGCGTACGCATTGCTCATAAGCTCATGGGCGATCGGCTGTTTTTCATTACGGACGCGGTTACGGAAGATACACGGGGTGAGTACAAGTTTAGTTTCAACCCGGTTACGCAACGATTTGAGGATGAAAGCGGCACCCTTTCAGGCTCATCCCTTACCCTGATGCAGGCCGTTGCCAACGCCGTTGAACACGTGGGTATTCCGCTGGAGGAAGCCTTACGGATGGCCTCGCTGTATCCCGCCCAGATTATTGGGAAGGATCATCAGTTGGGGCGTATTGCGGCCGGGTACGAGGCCAGTTTTGTCTTGTTTGATCCGCATTTTGTTTTGCAGGGCGTATACACCCAAGGAGCATACCGGTCCTTCGTATAGCCTTATCCCTGGCTGAACGGACACGCACGAAAAAGATATTTTTACGTTTATGGAAAGAAACGGCAATAGTAATTCCCACACCCTTTGGGCCTTGCGAAAAGGTTCCCGAAAATGCATTTTTCTTCTTAAAAAAAAACCTTGTATCCCCCGCTGAAAGCCCTAATTTTGTTGACAGTTCAGCACCGGTGCTGAACCCTGACGGCCTCATTCAGGCCGTTTTTAATGGCTACAGTCCAACTCTGATTATCAGCGTTTTACTTGCCGCCATAATGTAATACGTCTGATAAAAACTTCTTAAACATTTAATTGAACTGCTATGGCTCAGGAGCATATTGGTAATGAACCGCTACTGGTAGAAGATCCCATGCGATTTGTACTGTTTCCCATCAAACATCATGACATCTGGGAGATGTACAAAAAGCACGAAGCCTCTTTCTGGACAGCCGAGGAAATTGACCTGGGCCAGGACCTGAAGGACTGGGAAAACCTGAACGACGGTGAACGTCACTTCATCTCACACGTGCTGGCCTTCTTCGCGGCTTCCGACGGGATTGTCAACGAAAACCTGGCCGTTAACTTCCTTAGCGAAGTGCAATACGCAGAAGCCAAGTGCTTCTACGGTTTTCAGGTCATGATGGAAAACATCCACTCAGAAACCTATTCGTTACTGATTGATACCTACATCAAGAACCCCACTGAAAAAGATAAGATGCTGCGGGCGATCGATACGATTGAATGCGTGCAGAAAAAAGCGGAATGGGCACTCAAGTGGATCAACAGTGACAATTTTACGGAACGTCTGATTGCCTTTGCGGCCGTAGAAGGGATTTTCTTCTCGGGTTCGTTCTGTTCCATTTTCTGGTTGAAGAAACGGGGCTTGATGCCGGGTCTTTCGTTCTCCAACGAGCTGATTTCCCGGGATGAGGGATTACATTGTGATTTCGCCTGTATGCTTTACACGAATCACATTATTAACAAGCTGCCGAAAGAACGCGTTTACGACATCATTCTGGACGCCGTAGCGATTGAAAAAGAGTTCGTAACCGACGCTCTGCCCGTATCGCTGATCGGTATGAACGCAGTCTTGATGAATCAATACATTGAGTTCGTAGCGGATCGTTTGCTGTTAGCCTTAGGACTTGAGAAGCAGTTTAACGCAACGAATCCCTTTGATTTCATGGAAATGATTTCACTGCAGGGAAAAACCAACTTCTTCGAAAAACGCGTAGGTGAGTACCAGAAGGCTGGCGTCATGGCCAACCAGCAGGAAAAAGATGCGAACAAATTCGCTCTGGACGAAGATTTCTAAGCGTATATCCTGTTTGATTGTATATAAAGACCCGCAGCCCAGCGTTGCGGGTTTTTTATGTCTGACCTTTGAAGCTTCGCTTCAAGAAATTTTTTTTGAAATGGACTTAGATTTTTATCAGGACGAAATTTTTGAAAAACGCAGCTTTTCGGGGCAGGAGATACGCAATAAAGAATTTGAAAATTGTGTTTTTCAGCAATGTGATTTCGCGGAAAGTAATTTTTCGGGTAATCGCTTTACGGATTGTACCTTTACAGGTTGTAATATGGCCTTAGTACCGCTGAATCGTTCGGTATTAAATGGGGTTACGTTTCGGGATTGTAAGCTGATTGGTATAAACTTTAGTGCCTGCGAAAGTAGTATGTTTAATGTAAGCTTTCAAGCGTGTAAACTAGACTTCGCTTTGTTCAGTAACAAAAAGATAATCAAGACGTTATTCAGCAGATGTTCTTTAAAAGGTGTTGATTTTTCGGGGAGTGTACTAACCGGTAGTCATTTTCAGGATTGCGATCTGGAGAATGCTATTTTTTCACAAACTAAACTCGATCAGGTCAATTTTGTAACGGCGTATAACTTCACGATTGATCCCGAACAGAACGTGGTTAAAAAAGCTAGATTTTCATCCGAAAGTTTAGCCGGATTGCTGCGTAAATATGACTTAAAGATTGAGTAAAATTCTTACGCTAAATCTCAAATTACTAGCGATCCGAACATCAATACTTTTAGTATATATAACACTTGTTATATAGCTAGTTTATTTCTTTTGCAATACCTGATTTTGCCGTTTGAATTTGGCTTATTTCCTTTTTGTTTATCAGAAATTTACCGGCTGGGGGACTAATGCTGTATACGGTTCGGGTTGTTCTGTAGTTGACCTTCCTTGGCTCGTTCTATCATATGAGTAAGGTGAGGACTGAAAAAACCGGTCTTTGCTATAAACAGAAACTAAGTTATGGCTTTCATACAAACCATGCGGTGGTTCGGGCCGCAGGATCCCGTTTCGCTCATGGACATCCGGCAGGCGGGTTGCACGGGCATTGTCACCGCTCTGCATCAGATTCCGGTAGGTGAAGTCTGGCCGGTGGAGGCGATTCTGGAACGGAAACAACGCATTGAAGCGGATAATGACCGATATACCCCGCTGCATTGGGCCGTTGTCGAAAGTTTGCCCGTACACGAAGACATCAAGAAAGGCTTACCTTCCCGTCATGCGTATCTTGAAAACTACAAGACTTCGTTGCGAAACCTGGCTACTTGTGGGATTTCGACCGTTTGTTACAACTTCATGCCCGTACTTGACTGGTCTCGAACGGATGTTGATTACCAGATGCCCGACGGCTCGCGAGCTTTACGCTTTGTATGGGAAGATTTTGCCTTGTTCGATCTGTATATTCTTCAACGACCGGGAGCCGAAAATCACTACGAGCCTGACGTCCGGCAACGTGCTTACGAACGATTCCAGCGTTTGTCGGTCGAAGAACGCACCCGATTGACCAATACGGTTTTGCTCGGTTTACCCGGTTCTGAAGAAGCCTTCGAACTGGCGACTTTTCAAAGTAAACTCGACGAATACAAAAACATTGGTGACCCCGAACTGCGGGCGAATCTCTACGAATTCATTCGGGAAGTAGCTCCGGTTGCTGAAGAAGTAGGCATCAGGCTTTGTATTCATCCCGATGATCCACCAAAGCCCCTGCTGGGTCTGCCGCGGGTAGTGAGTACCGAAGACGACCTGGTACAGCTTTGCCAGGCCTACGATTCCGTAGCCAATGGCATTACTTTCTGTACGGGTTCGCTGGGCGTACGCCCCGATAATGACCTGGCGGGAATCGCTCAGCGGCTGGGCTCACGGATTCATTTCGTGCATTTACGGGCCACGAAACGCGAAGATAATCCTTTGAATTTTCACGAAGCCGATCATTTGTCGGGTGATGTCGACATGGTAGCGGTCATTCGGGCCTTAACGCTGGAACAAAAGCGGCGTCAGAAAACGGGACAGGGAGAAACCGCTCTGCCCATGCGACCGGATCACGGCCATCAGATGCTGGATGATCTCAATAAACGAACGTATCCGGGCTATTCGGCCATTGGCCGATTACGTGGACTGGCTGAATTACGCGGCGTTGAGTACGCCATTCTCCAGTCGCTGCCCGCGTAAATGACTTTTATTTTATCCTCTAATTTCTATTCGTTCTGAAGTATGCAGGTTTTCTCATTAAGCAATAAAATTGCCCTCATTACGGGCGGCGGCAGTGGCATCGGACTGGAAATTACGCGTTGTCTGAAAGAAGCCGGGGCCACGGTAGTCATCACCGGACGGCGGGAAGAAGTACTCCGCCAGACCGTACAGGAGCTGGGCGAAGGAGCGTATTACTTCGTGAATGATGTAACCGACTTGAGCAACCTTCCCCAATTAGTAGAGAACATTGAGGCCCAGGTGGGTCCGATTGATATTCTGGTCAATAACGCGGGTATCAACATGAAAAAACCGGCGTTGGAGGTTACGGATGAGGAATTTCAGCGAATCATTCAAACCAACCTGAATGCCGTTTTTTCGCTTACCCGCGAATGTGCCCGCCGAATGATTGCCCGCGAAAGCGGTAGCATCATCATGATCACGTCGATGGCCGCGTATTACGGCATTGACCGTGTGGCGGCCTATGGAGCTTCCAAGACGGCCGTATCGGGACTGATTAAAATTCTGGCTTCGGAGTTTTCGCCGCATAACGTACGGATCAACGCCATTGCTCCCGGTTTCATTGAAACGGCCATGATGAAAACGGCCATGAGTGGCGATCCGGATCGGATGAACCGGGCTTTACGTCGTACCCCTATGAATCGTTTCGGTAAGCCCAGTGATATTGGTTACGCCGCCGTTTTTCTGGCCTCCGAAGCGGCTGCGTACATCACAGGTGTATCGCTCCCGGTAGATGGGGGAAATTCGATTGGGTTCTAAGTAGGTTGCGGGTGTTGTGATGCCTGTGGGATGGTAGATACAGGTTCGATTCTCCGTATTGCATACGGGGCTAAGTAGGTTGAACTCCTTCGGAGTTAGGATATACAATTAAACCCATGCATTACTGGTGCAGGTTTGGAAACCTGTACCAGTAATGCATGGGTTTAATTTTCTAATCCGGACGTGATCCTTTGCGTCCGGATCCGTTACGAAATGCTACTGATACACCCGCACGTAATCCACTTCAAAACGGGCGGGGAAGGGCGTTTGGGAAGGATCGCCGCCGTTTTGTCCTCCAATAGCTAAATTTAGCAGCAAGTAATGCGGTTGATCAAAGGGGTGAGAACCGTCAGGGTTAACGGTTTTCTGCGAATCGGACGTCAGTAGCAAGCGATCGTCTACGTACAGTTTGATCGTTTTCTCATCCCAGTCCATTCGCCAGATGTGAAACTGATTGGCCCAGTTTTTCTTGAAATCACTAAGCGGCACTTTCGTTGAATTCCAGTTGGCCTTGTACCGCGTCGGCGTAGCCCAGGCAACATTCGCCAGCAGCGTATTGCGGTAGTATTCCATAATATCGATTTCGCCGTTGGAGGGCCACTCGCCCTTGACGCCCAGTGTCCAGAACGCAGGCCACATCCCCGGCTCCACGTTAATTTTTCCCCGCATTTCAAAACGTCCGTACTGCCATTGATGCAGACCTTTAGTAATCAGGCAGGCGGCGGAATAGTCAATCGTCTTCCGACTTTTTCGCCAGTCGGTACTGCCTTCTTCGTAGTTCGGATTGGGCTTATTTTCTTTCCGGGCTTCAATAATCAGTAATCCTTTTTTGCAATAAGCATTATCGGGTTGATACCACTGCAACTCTTCATTCCGAACAAAGCCCTGTTCAAACGTCCAGTTTTTAGGGTTCGGGGCTCCGTCGGTATTAAATTCATCAGCCCATACCAGTTTTCGGGACGGCATAAAAGAGGTACTGATGATAACCAGTAGCAGAAAAGAAAGAATACGCTTCATCGGTTTAGCAGGAGTAAATGATCCACTCAAAAATAAAAACGGCCAGCGAAAAAGCTGACCGTTTCTAAAAGACTTTCTAACTTATTTAGCCAATAGCACCGCTCCCCGCTGGGTACTGATGCCTCGCTCGGGGTAGTAGGTACTGCGATATTGCACTACCCATGCATAACTCTGCGGCGGATAGGTGCGGCCTTTGTAGGTTCCGTCCCAGGTTTCATTCCGATCAGTCGTGCGGAATATCATCTCGCCCCATCGATCATAGACCCGGAATTCGTAATCCTGATCCGAAATATGATTGGTAATGACTTGCAGGCGATCATTCTGCCCATCGCCATTGGGAGAGAAGGCATCCGGTACCAGAATCTGCGGGTCGCACAGGTCGATGACTTCAATGTTATGTGCTTCACTACAGCCGTCCTGCGTACTCACTTCCACGGTATAAACTCCGATTCGATTAACGGAAATCACCCGCGTCGTTTCGTTACCCGGCGTCCATAGATAGCGGAACTGGTCGTTAGGTCCACCGGTAAGCGTAATGGTCTGGTTATTGGGCTGACATAACGACGTTTTGGGAATCACGCTCACATTCGGTAAGGGTAACAGGTCTACCCGCACGGTATCCGATACTTCACAACTAATCGCATTCGTTCGCGGGATCGTGACCACTACCGAATAATTGCCTGCCTGGTCAACTGTAATCTGCTGCGTATTGGCTCCGGTATTCCACAGGTACGACGTACCGCCCGGCAGAGCATCCAGTTGAAGCGTATTTCCGGTACAGAGCTTCTGATCCGGCCCCAGGCTGTAGTTGGGCGGCGTTTCCAGGGTTACCTGAATAGTATCGGAGCTAAAACAATCGCCCACGAGCACGATCACTACATACTGTCCTGAAGAATCCACCCGAATGCTGGAAGCAGTGCTATCTACGGTTAGAATCCGGCCATTGCGTTGCCAGATGTACTGACTGTTGGGGAAATTGTTTTTGGAATCCAGTACGACACTTTTAGCACACACATTCAAATCCTGTCCCAGATTAGCAATGGGCGTTGGATTTACCGTTACCTGCTGACTCATCGTCGTGTCTTTACAGGCGTTGTATTGCCGTAGCGTAATCGTATAAGTCCCCGCTGCGGCGTAGGTATACTGACCTGATTGCTGCGTCGATTTTCCTTTTCCATCGCCAAAATCCCATTCGTATTTATCTTCGAGCGGGTCGCAAATGGGACTGGTACCAAACTCAATAGGTTCGCCAAAGCAGACATCTGCCACGTTGATACCCGGCCCCGAAGGTGGTTCAATGATACTTTGCACGAAGTTGGGTAAACCCAGCTGACTTAATTTTCCACCCAGATTGAAGCCGTCCAATTCAAACTCCACTTCCGTTGAATCGGCCCCGGGCGGCGTGATTACCCCGAGGTATTCGCTGCCTTTGATGGCCATGTAAATTTTGCCGTCGGGGGCATATTGCAGGGCCCCGAATTCTTTTTCGGAACGTGCTACCTCAATACGGGTCGAAGCGATGATGGTTGAATCCGTATTGCTGATGTCGTATTGATACAGAATGGATTCGGTACTATCATTTCCCCGCAGGGAAATATAGACCTGTTTGCCATCGGGCGAAAATTCAATACCGTACGCGGAAGGTGGAGCAGGACCAAGGTCCAGCGTAATCGGCGGTGGCGTAATCGCTCCCGTAGAATCATTGAAAGTATAGATTTCAGCGTAGTTGCGGTGCTTTTCACCCCCTGGAATGACTACGCCCATTTTGCCGCCCGAGCTGGCAAATTTGATTTGGCCTTCTCCCTGATACTTTGATTCATGCGGAATACCAATTTCAGGTGAATCCGCATCTTCCAGACCGCTCTTGGTCAGACGTTTTAAAATGAATTTACTATTGCCCACCCCGTGGGAGAGTACCCAATACGTGGAATCCTTCGGATTTTCGATGGAGGTTAGGCGTTCACTTACGTTACAATCTCCCGTCTGTATATTCTTGTCCAGAATCACCCCTTTTCCACCATTGCCCCGCATATCGACTCGCGTGTATTCCAGACATCGGGTTGAATCGTTTACATCCCGGGTGGTGAAGACATAGTAGATCGTCTCGCAACCTCGACAACTCGGCTGCGGCACAATCAGTGCTGCCTGGGTCGAATTAGGGCTACCGCTTAAACTCGTGGTATCGCTGGCATTTCGGGACGTCATCACATTACCATCCTTATCGTAAATTTTTCGTCCGTCAGTATAAAACAGCAGATTACCTTTCCGGTCCGAAATCGATGAACTTCCCTCGGGCGTATTAATCTTTCCGTCCGTAATGACTGTCGGTTGTCCGCCTTCGAAGCTAATCCCGGCGTTCGAGCCAAAGTACCATTTGGAAGCCTGCTGGTCAGCTTCCCCACAAATCTTGACGTTAATGCGGTCGGTTACCGTACAGCTATCGCCATTCATTACTTCTACGGAGTAACAGCCCTTGTCAGTCACCGTTATTGTCCGGGTCGTATCACCGGTAGGATACCATAAATACTTGACGGTCCCTTCGGCCGGGGGTGTACCCTGAAAAAATCGTGAATCGTAAGGATCGAGTACTAACTCGCTGCCTTTACAAATGGTCGTATCTTCTTTGCCCTGAAAAAATTCAAATGCGGGGGGAAGGGTAGAGATTTTGATGGTTGTATCCGTTGCGTAGTCGGCTCCGGAAGCTAGTTTACCACTTACGGAAACCCGGTACGAACCTGGCTGTAAATACAGGTGGGCGGGTTTGGCTTTCGTTGAGCTCTTCGCCTGCGGATCGGAAGTGTTGGGATCTTCGAAAGTCCACTGCCAGCTGGTAGCCGTTACGCCCGTTATTTCAAAGCGAGTAGAGTCCCCGCCGCAGCCCTGTTCGGGCTCGCACTTGCGACCGGTTACCCGAATCGACGGCCTGACCGTCTGAGCCTGGGCGACCAGAAAGCAGGTAATCCATAGAAGCACCGTAAAATATATCTTTCGAATCATACCCGATGTGGCTTTATTTACGTTTTAAACGACGTAGATCGGGAAAAGTCTTTGCGGTGGCGGTAGCAAGAGACGAATCACGAGATGAGTACGTTGAAATTTTCGACGTTGGTTTCTTAACCTCCGATGAAGAAGACACGCTCGGTGAGAGGTTGGTTCGAACGGCTACTTTTTCGTGGATCAATTCCCTGGAAATTAACGGAAACTTCTGCTACAAATTTTGTGAAGGTTTATGCAACTTGCTGAACTTTTGAAATTTTTTCGCTAGATCGGATTTTTTAGGAAACCGATTTCCCGCACGCTCCAACTTTCTACCGAACCTGAATGACCCCTTAATCTGAGTGAGTCTGGTTTTTGGTTGTACGCCATGATAAAACATCTCCTTATAGTCGCCGTTGTGCTGTTGAGTATACTGCAAACGCAGGCCCAGGATCCGCAGCTGTCGCAGTTCTACGCGGCTCCGCTGTATCTGAATCCGGCATTTGCGGGCTCGGCCCTAGCTCCGCGTGCTACCCTCAATTACCGTAATCAGTGGCCTGCCCTCAACGCCAACTACGTAACGACCATTGCCAGTGTGGATACATATCTGGACAAGATCAATTCCGGCGTAGGTCTGATGGTCATGAACGACGCTCAGTTTAGTAACCTGCGTACCCTGGATGTAGGCTTACAATACGCGTACCAGGCTCGCCTGAGTGAATTTGTACGGTTACGGGCGGGTATTCAGGCTTCGTACGTGAACCGGAGCGTCAATTATTACAACCTGGTTTTTAACTACGATCTGAATGGTACCGGCGGTGTTACGCCCATCTACAATGATCCCGTAGCCGATACGGGTCCCCGGATCAACTACCTGGATTTTTCGGGTGGTTTACTAACCTATTCCGATCAGTTCTGGGCGGGTATATCGGTTCACCATCTTAACCGTCCGAATCAGTCCTTCTCGGCTTCACCCGAGCGGTTACCCATGAAAATCAGTTTGCAGGGTGGCTTTAAAATTCCGCTGATGGGCTGGGAGCTGGGTAATGGACTCGGAGCCGACATGGGACGTGAACGCAGCCTTTCCCCCGCCATTTTGTACAAAAAACAGGGTAAATTCGATCAGCTGGATTTAGGGTTGTATATGACCTACGATCCGCTGACGCTGGGTGTCTGGTACCGGGGTATTCCCATCAAGCAGTATGATCGCGGCCTGAACAATCACGATGCCCTGGTCTTTCTGGTAGGTTACCGACAAGACAATTTTTCCATTGGCTACAGTTACGACGCCACCATTTCTACTCTCAGTATGGCTTCGGGTGGAGCTCACGAGTTGTCCATTTCGTATACGCTCGACGCCTTCTTCGATCCCAAACCCTATCCGCGTAAACGCAAGCGGGAACTGGCCTGTCCCAAGTTCTAACGATTCTCCTAAGTCGATGGTTTTCAGCACGGATCGCCCTACCTTGTACGGGTGAGTGAAGGAAACCTTTTTACCTACTTTTGCTGTTAAAAGGAAAGGTATTTTCTAGGGGTTTATCTCCCAGAAAACGCCTTTATACCATATCTCTGATTTTCCTCTTCTGGGAAACTTCCAACAGGAAGTCTCTTTCCAGCGGGTTTTCTTCTATTTTTGTGTGGCTTCGGCCCAAACCTTTTAAAAAGATTTCGCAACAATGGCTCAACAGTATGATTTGATCGTAGTAGGAAGTGGCCCTGGCGGTTATCCTACTGCCATACGTGCTTCCCAACTGGGCATGAAAGTCGCAATTGTAGAGAAAGAAAGCCTCGGAGGGATCTGCCTCAACTGGGGTTGTATTCCGACAAAAGCTCTTTTAAAGTCTGCTCAGGTTTTTGAATATATTAAACACGCCAAAGATTACGGCATTACGATTCAGGACGGATCTTACAACGCTGATTTCAGTGCTGTTATTAGCCGTTCACGGGGTGTTGCTACTTCCATGAGCAAAGGCGTAGCTTTCCTGATGAAGAAGAATAAAATCGACGTCATCATGGGTTACGGCAAAGTAAAAGCCAACAAAACGGTTGAAGTAACGGCCGCTGACGGAGCAAAAACGGACTATACGGCTACGAAAGGCGTGGTAATCGCTACGGGTGGCCGGGCTCGTGAATTGCCTAACATCAAAATTGACGGCGAAAAGGTAATTGAATACCGCAAGGCCATGTCCCTCGAAAAGCAACCTAAATCAATGCTGGTTATTGGTTCAGGGGCTATCGGTGTGGAGTTTGCTTACGTATACGCCAGCATGGGTACGAAAGTAACCATCGTAGAGTTTCTGCCGAGCGTTGTTCCCGTGGAGGACGAAGACGTATCGAAAGAACTGGCCAAGCAATACAAAAAACTTGGTATCGACATTTACACCAACTCTGCCGTTGAATCAGTGGATACGAGCGGTGAAGGTTGCAAAGTGAAAGTAAAAACGCCGGACGGAGAGAAATCCTTCGACGTAGACGTGGTACTTTCTGCAGCTGGTGTCGTAGCTAATATTGAAAACATTGGTCTGGAAGACGTAGGTATCGCTACGGATAAAGGTAAAATCACGGTTAATCAGTGGTATGAAACCAACGTTCCGGGTTTCTTCGCGATTGGCGACTGTGTACCCGGTCAGGCTTTGGCTCACGTAGCTACTGCTGAAGGCATCATCTGTGCCGAGCACATTGCCGGTCACCATACCGAAGCGTTGGACTATGGTAACATTCCGGGCTGTACCTACTGCTCACCCGAGATTGCTTCCGTTGGTTTAACCGAGAAGAAAGCCCGTGAACTGGGTTACGACGTGAAAGTGGGTAAATTCCCCTTCGCAGCTTCTGGTAAGGCAACCGCAGCGGGTGCCCGCGATGGTTTCGTAAAAGTTATTTACGATGCCAAATACGGCGAGTGGCTGGGTGCTCACATGATCGGTACCAACGTTACGGAAATGATCGCTGAAGTAGTAGCGGCTCGTAAACTTGAAACAACGGCTCACGAAATCCTGCGTACGGTTCACCCGCACCCGACGATGTCAGAAGCGGTGAAAGGTGCTACCGAAGCAGCCTACGGCGAAGCCATCGACTTATAAGATTGGTTTTGCATTCCATACTGAACTCCCTTTCAAAGCGATTTGGAAGGGAGTTTTTTGTTTCAGGTTTAAATTCACCCTTGATCCCCGCATTGCATACGGGGCTAATCCTATTGAACCCCTTCGGGGTTGGGTAATACGATACAACTGAGCATGCTAACCCCAAAGGGGTTCAATATGATTAGCCATGGGTTACACCCATGGTACAATCGGTAAGCTCTGAACTAACCACTCAAACTCCTCTTTTTTTCCAGGGTTTCCCGGAACTTTCAACGTCTACAATTTGTGATAATCAGGTGCTTGTGGGTAAAGATCCTCGGGTACCAACAGGAAGCTGGTATGTATTTATTAGCGTTTTCGAAAACTCTTCCTTATCAAGGAAAGTTGAATACTTGGTTTTTCTTTTGACGCGTGTATACGTCTAATTTAAACCGTATTCAAGAAGGTCTACAAGCCTTTTTTCAGGAGAAACTATAACAAAATACCAACATCCTGCGGTAAAAGGATTAAAATTTTGTGGATAACCGATATTTTTGAAAGCCCATTTTAAGTGCTTTCTGCCGGAGGAGTAATTAGCAAGGATAAAACCTGGCACGAACTTCTTTACTTGATTGATTACAAACTTGTTAGCATAACGGAAAGGCTCCGATTCATTCCATTGAAAGTAACCGTATTTCCCTATGAATACCAGTAAAAAATCTGTAAATAATGACCCTGACGTCGTATTGATTGGTGCCGGGATTATGAGTGCCACCCTGGGGATGATGCTCAAAGAATTGCAACCCGACCTGACGATTGAAATCTTTGAACGCCTGGATGTAGTGACTGCGGAGAGTTCCGATGCCTGGAACAACGCGGGTACGGGTCACTCGGCCTTCTGCGAATTGAACTATACGCCGCAAAAACCCGACGGCTCCGTTGAAATTAATAAAGCCATTAAAATTGCCGAGTCGTTTGAATTATCACGCGAATTCTGGGCGTATTTGGTGGAAAAAAATATTGTCACTTCACCGCAGGACTTCATTGTCAACACACCGCACATGAGCTTTGTATGGGGCAATGACAATGTGGATTACCTGAAGAAACGGTATCAGGCCCTGACGAAGAATCACCTCTTCAAAGGCATGCTCTACTCCGAAGATCCAGCGGAGATCGGCGAGTGGGCCCCGCTCATCACTGAAGGGCGTGACCCGAATGAAAAAATCGCCGCTACCCGAATGGACATTGGTACCGATGTCAATTTCGGTGAACTTACCCGCCGTATCTTTAACTATTTGAAGGGTTTGCCCGGCGTATCGCTTTCACTCAATCATGAAGTTCGGGATATTGATCGCCAACGCGACGGTCGCTGGAAAATTGAAGTAAAAAATCGTAAGGGCGGTAAAAAGCGTGACTTACTAACGCCTTTCGTATTCATCGGAGCGGGTGGCGGTTCGCTGCATCTACTCGAAAAATCAGGAATCAAGGAGGGAAAAGGCTTCGGTGGATTCCCCGTAAGCGGTCAGTGGCTGGTTTGTACGGATCCGGCTATCATCGAACGTCACCAGGCTAAAGTATACGGCAAAGCAGCCGTAGGTTCGCCTCCGATGTCGGTGCCTCACCTGGATACGCGGGTAATTGATGGGAAGAAAGCACTGCTTTTCGGACCTTACGCCGGTTTCTCGACGAAGTTTTTGAAAAACGGGTCGTACCTCGATTTACCCAAATCAATCAAGCTGAATAACATTGGTCCTATGATGGCGGCAGGTATTCAGAATATTCCGCTGACCAAATATCTGATTGATCAGGTACGTCAGTCACCGGAAGATCGTCTGAACGCTCTCAAAGATTATATGCCCTCGGCCCGTCTGGAAGACTGGAAACTCGAAGTGGCTGGTCAACGGGTACAGGTGATCAAAAAAGACCCCAAGAAAGGCGGAATTCTGGAATTCGGCACGGAGGTCGTTAGTGCCGCTGATGGCTCCATTGCGGCCCTTTTGGGAGCTTCTCCGGGGGCTTCTACTTCCGTAGCCATTATGCTCGACTTGCTCAAGCGTTGTTTTGCGGAAAAATCAAACTCCGAAGCTTGGCAGAACAAGCTACAGGAAATGATTCCTTCTTACGGAAAATCACTAGCTAAAGATGCAGCTCTATTGGAAAAATCCCGCGATCGGACGGCTCGTGCTTTGGGATTAAATGGGGTAGAAGTATAGAAAGACGCTTCTAATGCAGTACATATACCAGGCTGTCAGCGAGAAGCTGACAGCTTTTTTATTGCACCCAGGAGAGGGGCCTAACAAACAAAAAGCCCGCTTGGAGCGGGCTTCTCGTAAAGTGGTACCGAAGGCGGGACTCGAACCCGCATGTCCGTAAAGACACACGCCCCTGAAACGTGCGTGTCTACCAATTCCACCACTTCGGTATCTTTGGCTTTGGGATTGCAAAAGTAGCACAAAGAGGTCCCCTCGTCAAGGTTTTGCTTACTTTTTTTGAAAATTTATTTTTGAGAATCCCGTTCAATCCTCTGTATAAGCTAGTTGTAATGTTTATTTTTGTTCATCCATGGAAGCAAACGAGCGAACTTTCCTATCCGCAAGCACGGTTTTTGTCACAAGCTTAATCTTATTCTTTAACGATTGAACGGTATACCCACAATGAAATCCCCTTTCTACCGCTACGCTTGGGTCGCAGTGGTGCTGGTTTGTCTGACATCAACCCTTATTCCTGATGAGCTTGGTAGTGTATTTAGTCGAATTAACACGGAAGTAGAAACCCGTTCTCAAGCGTACGAAAAACTAGGTGAGGCGACTCGCCTGATTGGACATCGTCTTACGGGTAGTTCCAACGGGCAAAAAGCGGAAACTTATGCGTACGATCTGCTCAGAAGTTACGGCTTTCGTGACGTATCGTACCAGCCTTTTGATCTCGAAGCCTGGAGTCGTGATACCGTAACCCTGGCCATTGCCCCCCGCAAAAGCGACAATTTTCAGGACATTCCCGTCGTAGCTCTGGCTCATTCACCCCTGGAGGCGAATGTAAGTGCGGATCTGGTTGACGTTGGCAATGGTCTGGAAGCCGATTTTGAAGCTCAGAAAGCCCGCATCTCGGGTCGGGTGGTACTGGCTAACCTTGGATTACTGGGAGCTGCTCCAGGAACGAAAAATCTGCACCGCTCGGAAAAAACGGCTCTGGCCAGCCGGTATGGGGCCGCGGGCATTGTAATGGTAAACACGGTTCCGGGAAATGTACTGCTAACGGGTACTGCTTCCGTAACCGGTTCGCTGATTACCATTCCTGCTGTTTGTATTTCACTGGAAAGCGGACAACGAATTCGGGAATGGATGGCGGAAGAAAAGCTTATGGCTCTGGTTGATATGCGAAACAACAGCCGGAAAGTACAGGCCCGAAACATTGTCGCGACGCTCAAGGGAAGAAGTAAAGATAAAATTGTGATCGGAGCCCACCTCGACAGCTGGGATCTGGCTACGGGAGCTATTGACAACGGCCTGGGATCGTTTGCGATTATGGACATTGCCCGTACGCTGAAAAAACTCAACCTGAAGCCTCGTCGAACGATTGAATTCGTCTTATTTATGGGTGAAGAACAGGGATTACTGGGTTCAAAAGCGTACGTGAAAGCTGCCAAACAGGCCAACACGCTGGACCGTATTCAGTACATGATTAATCTGGATATGACCAATCAGCCTTCCGGAATGAATATTTCTGGCTGGGATGCCATGGAAGCTTTTTGTAACCAGGTTGGCAGTCAGATTCAGGCTGTAGAGCCCAATTACAAAAATGAAATCATGAACCGGGCCGGTTTGCATTCCGATCATCAGCCCTTTATGCTGGAAGGTATTCCCACGCTAACACCGCTGGGTCATTTACCGCCAACGGTAGGTCGTACGTACCATACCAATCTGGATACGTTTGATAAAGTGGATAAAGAAGGCTTGCGGAATACGGTTCGCTACACGGCCATGATGTTGTACGCCCTGGCGAATGCTCCCGAACTTCCGACTCGTAAACTCACTTCCGAACAAACGAAAGCGTTTCTGGAAAAACAGGGTTTGAAGGACGAACTTATGCTCGGCAAAGAATGGCGTTGGTAAGCAATACAAAACCCGGAGCAAAGACTCCGGGCTTGTTCGCCTTAACACCAAATAAAAAGTCAACAGGAGCCGGTTTATGCCGGCTCTTTTTTATTCAAAAGCTCATCCCCATTCGCATCGAAAAGCGATTATAAGCATAGTCGTAATATACTCCTTCGCCGTAGCCGTTTTCAATACCGCTGGATAACAACTGACGTTTGTACCCTACACTCCAGCTCAAACTCGAACCGCCTCCGGTAGCAAAGCGTAAGCCCAGAGCCGGATTCAGGTGAAGACCGCCTCGCTTGTACGAAAGCGTATTGTTTTTGATCAGCCCGGTCATGCCTTTTCCCACGTCGAGTGCATAAAAAGGCGTTACTTTTTGATTTTTCAGGAAATCGCCCCGTAAGCCGAGCGATAGCGGCACAATCATTTGCGTTCGATACGCGTCAACGCCCACGGTAAGTCCTACGGCCAAAGCGGGAATAAATCGGTATCCGTTAAAAGTCAGTGCTGAAAAACTGGCCTTGCTTATGGCCGGCTGGTTGTTGAACGCTACCCGACCCAGCAATATACCCATCTCCGTATGGTTCGTATACCCTCGGCGTTGGTTCACCTGAGCATACACGGAGCTACTCAGCAGGATAAAGAATAGAATTTGCTTCATAAGGGTAGGTAGTAAAGGACAGAGGCCTGAAAGGATTCCATACGACCCCGTTGCTTTCCGGTCATGTTGGGACTAACCACGTTTAACAAACCAGTCTGGTACCGAATTTCCAAGCCCACCTGCTGACCAAACCATTCGCCCTGCGTACCCAGGCCCAGAAGGCCGCCAAAATCCGTCTGTCGGTAGGTTTCATTCCGGTTATACACGTATTCGTAAAATGTAGGCAGACTGGACCTCCAGGGTTCGTCAATTCTTCCTTTTTCCAAAGCCTTTAATTGATACGCTATTTGTAGTCCTGCGAATCCATACAGCCGCCAGCGGGAACTCAGGGGCTGATTGTATTCGGCCATTAGGGGTAGGCTGATGAGATCCCGCATGAAACGGATCGGTGGGCCGTAGGCGATCTGTTTCGTTGGCGTATTCCGCAATTGATCAATTCTTCCTCCGGCTTGTTCGTAATTCAGCTCCGTACGAAAGGCCCAGTGCGTACTCAACCGATGCCGCCAGCCCAGGCCGCCCGTAAATCCGGATTTAAACCTATTCCCTAAAAAGTTGCTTGCACGGGTCATTTGAGCAGGCCAAATACCGGGGTAATTTATTTCATTACTCGTCCAGAGTTGCGTTTTTGAAGAAGCACTTTCTCCCGTAAAGTGCGATCGGCTCAATCCGCCGCGTAGGTACAACTGATTCGTCTGCCCCTGAGCAAACCCAGTAGTTAGCAGTACTAGCCACACTAAATGTTTCATAAGGCTAATTAGAGGTCTTTACGTCGTACGGGAATTTTGCTTAACAGCCTGGGATTGTTTCGATTACTGTAATCGTACTGATAGAAACCATCCTTTCCAATCAGCATCAGCACTTTGGTATTGAGCGGAATCACATCGTACGCATCCATGCCCTTGAAGTGGTTGAGCAATTTTTTATCCAGTTGTAAAGGATCGCTCACATCATAGCTTTTCAGGCCGTACTTGCCTTCGCAAACGAACAGGGTTGGGTGATCCACGCCCAGCCCGTAAGGCTCCTGCATGGGAAAGCTTTTCAGTAGTTTCGGGCTATACATGTTCGAGACGTCGATCACATCCAGTTGGTTATTCTGGGCCGGTCCACACGTCGCACTGCCCTGTTGAGCCCGTAGAGTCACAAAAGCATACGTATCGTGTACTACCACCGGATCGCAGGCTCGTACGTGGCTTAGCGTAGATACGCGAACGGGATTATTCGGATCGGCATTGGAAAGAATGTGCATACCCGTCGTAGAACCTACGTACAGGCGGTCTTTATACGGATAAATGGTTTCAATGCCCCAGCCTAGCGTAACGACATTGCCTTTTTGCGGATTTTTAGGTTGCGTAATGTCGAAAAGCTGCATATTCTGGTTCGTAACGGCGTACAGAATATTATTCACAATGGCAAAACGAGCCATCGAGCCACCCGTACCGCTTCCCTGACCTCCTCCGGAACTTTTACTATCGGAATACATGGAAGACGAAGCGAAATTCATCCAGCCGCCCCAACCCCCTGGATTCGTTGTATTGCCTTCGCAGTCCGTTTCCGTCACCTGAGTGATGAGGTTAGGGGTGTAATCGATAATCGTCGTAGCCTCCTGCTGGCTATTTCCCCAATTCACTGCGTTTGTAGACCAGCTAATTCCTTCTACCATACCGCTCTGAAAAGCATTCGTAATCCGTTGCAATTGAAGCGGTTGCCGGGGGTTGGAAATATCAAAAACCAGGAAATCCGTATAACTATCGGCGTACAGCGTATTCCCTTTCACTGCCATATCGGCATTACCCAAAATACGAATAAAGGATACATTGACGGGGTTGGCCGGGTCCGTATTGTCAATGATGTGAATTCCCTTTTTTACTTCATTGATGAAGAGGAAGTTATCCTTGGCGTAAATTTTGCCAGGATTTTCTAAACCCGTAGCTTCCTGAATGGCTACCCCATTCTGGCGTAATTCACTCAAAGAAACCTGAAACGGGGAAAGCTGGCGGTATACACGGGTTTGCTGGCACTGGTCTTCACAGGAACTGAGTCCAAACGTAGCCAGAATGAATACGAGTAGAGGCTTTTTCATCGAGTGATCGTAGGATATAAGGTGAATGAAGGGTAAAAGACGCGACGATCTGGGTTGCTCCAGCAGGAACAGCCGATTACTACTTCTTTGTTGATGATTTCCGGTTTACCTTACCTACCTGTCAATCAGTCCTTTACTGTATATGGCAGGCATTGCCCATCGATGCAGTCTACCGTTACCGGAGTTACCTGTACGCAATCCGAGATTTTGCCTTCCCGGGTATTGACTTCCTTTTCTAACTGATTATAGCTCTGTACTTTCTCTTCCAGTCTGGCCACGTCGGCGGTTTTCAGGGAATACACCAGATATTTCCAGGGGCCACCGCAGGGTTTGCTACCAAAGGCAATACTACCGCACACTCGCTCGCTCTGACAGGCTTTGTCCTGAATGAAGGCCAGAATCTCCTGCTCCATTCCGCGAAGTCGCTCGCTGTCATCCCGGTAAATTTTCTCTTTTTCACAGGATACTAAAACCAGCAAGAGCCCTCCCAGAGCGAGTATGCGTTTCATAAACATTCATTTTAAAAATTGGCTTTTACAGGAAAGGTGTGGTAAAGACCCTCTTGAAGACCAGAAAGTTGGAAAGGCAAAAAAGTTTTTTCAAAAAAGTTTACTTAAAAAACGTTAAGGCTCCGGCTTTTCATGAGTACGCACAAAAAAAGAGCAGCTTAAGGCTGCTCTTTGAAAGAATATATGGAAAGCGAAGCTAGGCTAGCTCGGCAATTACCGTTTGACCAGACACGGGCTTATCACCCAGTTTAACCAGAATTTTGGCGTCCAGGGGGAGAAAAATATCCACCCGGCTCCCAAACTTGATGAAGCCAAATTCTTCGCCTTGTGTGACCGCGTCGCCTTCTTTCACGTACCAGCAAATGCGGCGGGCCAGAGCTCCGGCAATTTGACGAAACATGACTTCCACGCCGGATTCATGCCGTACCACGATGGTTGTACGTTCGTTTTCCGTAGAGGATTTCGGATGCCAGGCTACCAGATATTTGCCGGGATGATACTTGAAAAAGGATACAATACCCGAAAGCGGGCTGCGGTTTACGTGTACATTGACCGGCGACATGAAAATGCTAACCTGCCGACGAGGACCATTGAAGTACTCCGTTTCAACCGTTTCCTCAATCACTACCACTTTTCCGTCCGCTGGAGCGATGATATGCTTGGAATCCTGAACCGTTTTGCGGCGAGGATTTCTGAAAAACTGGAGAACGATCAGGTAAATGATGATACTCACCACAATCACCACCTGACGGGTCAGGGTCTGGGTAGGAAATAGGTAGGCAATCGTAGCATTAATGGCCAACAAGATGGCCAGAGCCAGGGACAACGTAGCAATACCTTCTCGGTGGATGGTCATAAGGCTAAATCTTGAGAAACTTTGACTGTCCGGGCTTTCGTACGCCCTTTAACAGCGAATCAGCTTTTTTTCTTAGGTGTACCCGAGCCAAAGCGGCTCGGTTGGGGCCGCAAGGTACGAAAAATAGCACGATTCCTTAGTGTACGGTAATCAGATAATGAACCGTACGGGCAGGCTTTTGCGTAGGATCGGGAGGAACGTAGGTGAGGATCCACAGGGTAGTTCCTTTTCGTAAGCCCTTGACCGTATAGATCTGTTCACCGCCAGCACCGGGGCGAGGCGGCTTATTGGCCTGATACTTACTGGTAATCTTCACTATGCTTGAGTCGCTCAACGCGTAGGTCCATTGATGGCCCATCTCAGGATTACTTCCCAGACGAATTTCACGGCTGTTTCCTACCCCCAACGTCAATCTACCCGGACCCTGAGCCCAGGCTCCTACACTCAGGAGCAGTAAGGCTCCCATCAGGCTCCATTGTTTCATCAGCTATAGCGGTCGTTACGCCAGGGATAAGCCGTATTGGAATACCCCCGCTCTTCCCAAAAACCTAATTTATTCTGCGGTAAAAACTGAATCCGTTTGATCCATTTCGATCCTTTCCAGGCGTACAGCTGGGGCGTAATCATCCGGACCGGACCGCCATGTTCGAGGGCGAGCGGTTCGTCGTATACGGTATGTGCCAGCAATACGTCGGGTTTCAGGGCTTCCTCCAACGAAACGTTCGTGGTGTAGGTGTCGTAGCCGTAGCACAACAGATGCGTAGCCGTTTCCCTGGGTTGTACCAGAGCCGCCAAATCCATGAGCCGAACGCCTTTCCAGACCATGTCCAGCTTCGACCAGGTCGTTACGCAGTGAAAATCGGAGGTATCTTCCGTTTGTGGCAACGCCATGAAATCATCCCATTTCAGTACGACGGGATGTTCCACTTCACCGTCGATGGTCAATCGCCAGCGATCCAGTGAAATATCGGGGTGGTAACCTAAATCCAGTACGGGCCACTTTTGCGTAATGGTTTGTCCAACAGGGACTTGCGGCATTCCGTGGCGATTCGTCGGGCCCTTTCCCTGCGGCCGTTCGTCAGCGATGGACGGTGTATTGTTCATGCGTTCTTCGAACCGGGTTTTAAGCTTCATCCGGGCTTCGATGATACGCTCCAGTTTTTCGTCGGGTGACTGTTCCATGGCAATTGAGCTTCTTCTACTTCAAATGTATTAAATACCAAGTAAAAAGCCCATTCCTAAGGAACGGGCTTTCACAGCATTCTACTAATTTCTTATCGATTAGATTAGACTAAAGTCAAAACCGCCAGTTCGCGTACGGCCCGGGCAATTCCTTCGGGATCAAAACCACATTCCCGGTGCAATTCAAGCTGCTCGCCGTGTTCAACGATGCGATCCGGAATACCCAGTCGTTTTACTTTAGCCGTATACCCATGTTCAGTCATAAATTCCACTACGGCTGAACCCATACCTCCCATCAGACAGCCATCTTCTACCGTAATGACTTTATCAAACTTCTGGAACACTTCGTGTAACAGAGCTTCGTCTAACGGCTTCACAAAACGCAGATCGTAATGAGCGGGGGTCAATCCCTCTTTTTCGAGCAGTTGGCAGGCATTAGGTACGTAATTACCAATCGGCCCGATGGTCAGAATCGCAACTTCTTCGCCATCCTGTACCTTACGACCTTTACCGATTTCGATCAGTTCGAAGGGCGTACGCCAGTCGGGCATCACACCTTCGCCCCGGGGATACCGGATTGTGATGGATTGAGTACCGGATTGTACGCTGTCACTTTGAGCGGTATACATCAGGTTCCGTAGCTCCTGTTCGTTCATCGGAGAGGCTACGATCATATTGGGAATGCAACGCATAAAAGCGATGTCGTACGCTCCGTGGTGCGTCGGTCCGTCGGCTCCGGCAAAACCAGCCCGGTCCAGACAGAAAACGACGGGTAACTCCTGAATACAAACGTCGTGTACGACCTGATCGTAGGCCCGTTGCATGAAGGTACTGTAGATGTTACAGAATACCGTTAGGCCCTGCGTGGCCATACCCGCTGAAAACGTAACCGCATGCTGTTCCGCAATGCCCACATCGAACGCCCGTTCCGGCATGGCCTTCATCATGATATTCATGGAAGAACCACTCGGCATGGCGGGGGTTACGCCTACGATTTTAGCATTCTGTTCCGCCAGTTCCACCAAAGTATTACCAAAGACTTCCTGATATTTCGGTGGTTGAGGTTTCTCGTATACTTTCTTGAAAATCTCTCCGGTAATCTTGTCGAATTTTCCGGGAGCGTGCCACTTGGTCTGATCCTTCTCCGCCGGACCGTATCCTTTGCCCTTGACAGTTACGCAGTGCAGAATTTTGGGCCCCGGAATGGCTTTCAGGTCCGAGAAGATTTCGGTCAGATGATCGACATCATGCCCGTCTACGGGACCAAAATACCGCAAATTCAGCGATTCAAACAGATTACTCTGATGCAGTAGCGTCGCTTTAAGACCATTTTCGATTTTCGAAACGATCTCCTGGGCTGTCCGTCCGAAGTTACTCATTTTACCGAGCAGGTTCCAGACTTCATCTTTGACCCGATTGTAGGTATGAGACGTAGTAATATCAGTCAGATAATCCTTTAAAGCTCCTACATTCGGATCGATACTCATGCAATTGTCATTAAGAACAATCAGCAAATTTGTATCCTTCAGCGAACCTGCGTGGTTCATGGCCTCGAAGGCCATACCTCCCGTCAGGGCTCCATCACCAATAATGGCTACATGCTGCTGTTGGGTATTGCCGTTGTGCAAGGCTCCTACCGACATGCCCAAGGCCGCTGAAATCGACGTAGAAGAGTGTCCCACACCAAAGGCATCATAGGGGCTTTCCTTGCGTTTGGGAAAACCCGAAAGCCCCCCGTAGAAACGGTTGGTATGAAAGCGATTGCGGCGACCGGTAAGAATTTTATGGCCGTAAGCCTGGTGCCCCACGTCAAAAACAATCTGATCTTCGGGCGTATGCAGGGCGTAGTGCAGGGCTACCGTGAGCTCTACGACTCCTAAGCTAGCTCCAAAGTGTCCGCCGTAGACGGAGACATTATCAACAATGAATTGACGTAACTCCTGGCAGACCTGAACCAACTGCGATTTATCCAACTTCCGCAATTCCTCAGGGGTGTCAATTTGAGCTAGCAAAGGACCAGGCGTAATAAGCATTGCATAAGGGGATTCAGGAACTGAATGAGTTACTCGTTAGCACTCGCTCATTCCATGATTCATAGATGAACTGTGAGTCTTAAACCCTTGAAAGTCACGAAATGTTTCGTAGGCTAACGTGGGTTTTGGTAAAAACGAGGACAAAGGTACGGTAAAAACCGGTTAGGTACCGTATAATCCTTCGTATCCCGCATTGAAAAACCCCTCGGTAGGCGAGGGGTGCTTCCTTTAATTCTTCTGACTGGCTTTGTAAAGCTTCTGCTTTTCTTCCCGCGTAAGACTTTCGTAGCCGGATTTCGAAATCTTGTCCAGAATCGCGTCTATTTCTTCATCGCCGGGATAATCCTCCGTAGTGGTGCTATACGTTGTGAAGCTCGTCCGCGTTTGTGATCGGTACTTGACCTGCATCGTGGGGCGAGGTTCGCGGGCAAACAGGCGTTTGAAAAAATCCAGTACGGCTTCGACAGGCTGGCCCAGATCAATGCCCCGACGTAGCATTCGGATGTACAAATAACCAAATAAAGCTCCGCTCAGGTGAGCAATGTTTCCGCCCGCATTCGTACCCGGAATCTGGGCAAACGAAACAATGACGCAGAAAGCTGCAATGTATTTGATCCGAACGGGACCAATAATCAATACGTGAAAGGTATAGTTTGGTAACAGTGTGGCCGCTCCGAGCATTACGGCGTATACCGCTCCCGAAGCTCCAATGTTCAGTTCTTCCAGATTGGCCTGAAAATAAGGAACTACATTGTATAAGGTCAGATAGATCAAGCCACCAAAAATGCCGCCCAGCAGGTAAATACTCACCAGCCGACGGCTTCCCAGATACTCCTGCACCAGTTGACCAAACCAGAAGAGAAACAGCATATTGAATAAAATATGCAGTACCTGCTGATGGACGAAGCAGTACGTCAGTAGGGTCCAGGGTTTATAGAGAATGTGGCCTAGATTAGGTTTCATCGCTATCTGGTCGAGAATCATCCCGTAGATACCCGGTTTTCCGGCCAGACTAAAGCTTACCTGAATTACTAACAAAACCAAGAATACAAAAACGTTGATCAGAATCAACTGAATCAACCCATTGTCTCTTCTGGAAAAAGCCTCCTTGATATCGTCGACAAAGCCGCTCATAGCTAAAAAATAGCGTTAATAGTTCCCATGGTTACCCTATACTTAGTTATGAAAGCTAACGCATACGGCTCCTGTAAATCTTGAAAAAAATAATGCCTGATCAATAGAAATTTTTCCGTTGCCCGGCCCAGTACCGAATTAAAATAAAAGCAAAAAGCATTCCGCCGATGTGAGCAAAGTGTGCCACGTTATCGCCGGGAGTGCGGTGTAAACCAGAGTATAACTCAAATATTCCATATAAAGCTACAAAATATTTAGCCTTGATTGGAAAGGGAATGAATAACAAAAACAACGTAGTATTTGGGAACAACATCCCAAAGGCCATTAGTAATCCGAAAATAGCTCCGGAAGCCCCCACCATTGGAGCATTTAACGCTAAGCTCACGTACTGCTTCGTCAAATAAATACACTGATTTTGGTACAGAGCTACGTCCGGATTTTCCAGGTACCGTCGTACTTCAGGTATTGAATTGAGCTGAGGAGCGTAATCGTTCACAAAACCTACGAAGTTTGTGGGATCGGGGTCTTGAATGAACAACAGAGCCGCTTCTTTCAACTGGCTTATCTCATAGTAGTTGATTCCCGAATACAGTAGGCCTGCTCCAATTCCCGTAAACAGATAAAAAAAGGTAAATCGTTTGGTACCCCACAATTGCTCCAGTCCTGGACCAAACATAATCAGGGCGAACATATTACTGAAAATATGCCCTAGATTGCCATGCAGGAACATGTGCGAAACCATCTGAATCGGATTGAAAAGCGGAGAACTGAAATTGTGCAGTCCCAGCAATTCATCCAGATTGGGTACTAACAGGTTCTGAGCAGCAAATACCGCTACATTAAGAATCAGGATAATTCGTACGGCCGGTGTAAGATTAAACATAGGATGTATGCGTACGCTTGTAGATAAATCGGACTTCGGCAAAAGTGCACAAAAAACCGTTCTCCTTCAGCAATTATTCGTTTAACTTCCTTCCGCCAGGTACCAGGAGATTTTTCTGAAAGTACTGACAAAATTCCGTCAGCGGGCATTCCAGGCACTTGGGCGAACGGGCTACGCAAACGTATCGCCCGTGCAAAATCAGCCAGTGATGAGCCCTCGGGACCAGCTCCTTGGCAATGTACTTCATCAGCTCTTTTTCAACGGCTAAAGGCGTCGTAGCCGTTTTGCTAACCAACCCTATCCGGTGCGATACCCGAAACACGTGGGTGTCGACCGCCATGGTTGGCTGGTTATAAATAACCGAGGCAATCACATTTGCTGTCTTCCGACCCACGCCCGGCATTTTCTGTAAATCTTCAATCCGGACGGGCACTTCCGCTCCAAACTCTTCGACCAGTATCCTTGCCATTCCAACCAAATGTTTGGCCTTATTGTTTGGATACGAAATGGATCGAATGTACGTAAAGACCTCATCGGCCGAAGCCAGAGCCAGCAATTCGGGCGTTGGAAACTGCTCGAACAGAGCAGGCGTCACCAAATTGACGCGTTTGTCGGTACACTGGGCTGACAAGATTACGGATACGAGCAGCTCGTAAGGATTTCGGTAATTCAGCTCGGTTTCGGGCTGGGGAAAATGTTCGGTAAAGTACGCCAGTACACCAGCGTAACGTTCTTTCTTGGTCATAAGCAAAAAAACCCCGACTCCCGAAGAGAGAGGGGGTACGCGAAGATAATAAAAAACCAATCCCGCTGAATCAGTACGATTGCTGACGGGATTGGTTCTTCTGGCGACTCACTCGCGAGTATTCCAGAATAGTATCAGTAACGCGGGTGGATGGCTGCAGCTCTACTTTATTTAAGCCGGCTTTCAGATCCATGATATCCAGATAGAAGAGCAGTAACTCATGGTCGTGCATGAGCAGTTCTTCGATCTGCTGGTTTTCTTCCGTGCTGGTTTCTTCGTATGCGTACCGAAGAATGTCATTTTGTGTAAAGGTTTGTATCATACGTCCGAACGTGTTTACTCATCATTTTCCGTAAGTTAATGAGAGCATAACGCATACGGCCTAAGGCGGTGTTAATACTAACGCCCGTGGCGTCAGCAATTTCCTGAAAACTCATGTCTTCGTAATGCCGCATCACCAGCACTTCACGTTGCGGCTCGGGAAGCCGCGTAATGAGTTCTTTCAGGTGTTCATACGTTTCTTTTCGAATCGTGGCCGACTCGATTGAATCGTCCGCAAATTCCAGCGTATTGAACACATTGCTGCCGTCCTCGAACACCACTTCAGGGTAGCGTTTCTCCCGGCGGAAGTAATCAATAGCGAGGTTATGGGCGATTCGGACGATCCAGGGAAGAAATTTACCTTCTTCGTTGTATTTACCCGATTGCAGCGTATCCACAGCCTTAATAAAGGTATCCTGTGTCAGATCTTCTGCAACGAATGAATCCTTAACGATGAGGTAAATAGTCGTGTAAACCTTCGATTTATAGCGATTGACTAAATGCTCAAAGGCACGCTCATTTCCACGGATGTACAGCGAAACCAGCTCACTGTCGCTAAATTGGACTTTTGCCATTTACTTTCCAGTTTAGTTAACGTAAAGCTGTGCTTCATGTAGTATCTCCTATCCGTGTTTTTTTTATTGTAGCATTCAAAATTAATCTCTTCCAGCAAAATACCAAAAACGTTAAGCCGTGCCGGAGCCCTTCTGACGCGGTTTTAACAGATTTTAACAATACTTTCAAAAAATAGAGCTGAAAACCCCTCCTTCACCAAATCTAATTTGGAAGATAAGCCTTAAATCTTTGTATTATTTTTTTGTGAAGAATCACAAAAATAGTACAATAAATCCATTATTTAGACTTTTACCCATTTTTAGCGGGTAAAAACTTTAATTTTTTCCGGATGGTGGGTGGTAACGCATTTTGCTCGACAACCAGTATACCCACCAGAAAGCCTACCACTAACAGGCCATGCACCAGGGCAGAAACGAAGAGATTAGAGAACGTATATAAGGAAGAGAGTCCAATTAATAATCCACCTGCCCCGATATACCCCACGGCTGAAGCGACGTGATACGGAATGGGATAATATTTGTCGCCCAACACATAACAGGTTACCATCATCACCAGGCAGGAAAGAGCAAAAGCAATCGCACAACCTAAATAGCCAAGCCAGGGAATCAGCACAAAGTTCGCAACCAGGGTAACCGCCGCTCCAATGAACGTTAGTAGGGTACCGTATTGCGTTTTATCCGAAAGTTTGAACCAGACCGTTAAGTTGTAGTACACGCCCAGAAACAGGTTCGCCAGCAATAAAACGGGTACGACGGGCAAACCTTCCCAGTATTCTTTCCGCCGCAGGAACAAATGAGCCACCAGATCCAGATTCAGCGAAACAACTACCCAGATTACTACCGAGACGATCACAAACCATTTCATGACATCCGCAAATACACTCGGAGCATTTTTATCTTCCGCTTTGGAAAAAAAGAAGGGTTCAGCCGCGTAACGGAATGACTGAATCACCAGACTCATAAAAATGGAAAGCTTGTATACATTGCCGTAAATTCCTAAAGCTTCCTTCGAAGTGCGACCCGGATAGAATCCTGAGGGCAACCAGCGTTCGAGCACCAGTCGGTCAAAAAGCTGATTGAAATTACCCGCCAGGCCCAGAATAAGGATAGGGTACGCGTAGATCCACATGGGCTTGAAGGCATTCCAGTCCCAGCGAAATCGAAAATCCCGAAGCTCTCCCCATAACATGGGAATCGTGGCCAGATTGGCAATAAGATTCGCGAAAACGATATAACCTACCCCTAACGCAGGATTGTAATTAAACAACCAGGTGCCTTTCAGAAAAGGCAGAAAATTACCTTCGTGAATGTTTCGACAAAACCAGAGAAAATAGAAATTCAGCCCCACGTTGAGGACGATATTGGAAACGCGAATGGCGACGAACTTCCGGGGACGTTTTTCGAGTCGGATCCGGGCGTAGGGGATGGCGACCAGAGCATCGATGACCATAATAATGGCTAGCCAGGAAACCAGCTGCCCCCGGCCCGGATACCCAAATTCATTGGCAATGGATGAAGAAAGCAGAATGATCATCCCCGAGCCAATGCAGCTGATCGTCAGAATGGCCGTAATCGACAGGTTGTAGAATTCCTGAAAACGATCCTTCTCCCGGGAAGCAAAACGGAAAAAGGTAGTCTCCATCCCGAAAACGTAAATGACATTGAGTAAGGCCACCCAAAGAAAGTACGTTACCTGTTCAGCCAAAGGTCCGGGACCAAATACAGCCGTGTGCAGAGGTACCAGCAGATAGCCAATCACCCGACCCAGAATACTGCTGACACCATACAGAGCCGTGTCACTGGCTAGTTTCTTCAAAACACCCATACAAGTCTTTCCGTACCTGGCAGAATATTCTCGTGTACGTTCCGCAAAGGTAGGCAAGGCAAGAGCCAAATTCCCAAATCCCTAGCTAATGAGGACCAGAGAATCGTACTTTTGATAAAACGTTCACGTATGAAATTTCTTTACCTGGTGAGTGGACTGCTGCTGACGTCGGCTTTTCAGTCGCTGTGTGCTCAGGTCGTAGTCGGCTATTATCCCTTTAACAGTGTATTGACGGTCAGTAGTAATCCCCGTCATCGGATCTGGGGGGAAGCTCGTTTTCAGACAAATTCCATTTTTTCTTCCCTCAACACCGAGCTGGCTCCAATGGTAACGTTTGTTCGTAAGCCCCAGCATTTGTTTTATGCCGGTGTAGGGGCAAATATGGGAATTGTAGGCAAGCTGGTCGATTCCAAAACGCGGTTGGTGCAGGGTTATTTTCTCAGCGTTGGTACGCGGGTTACGCCACTGGTTAAAGTCCCGCAGCTGGGTATCTCCTTTGAGCTGACGCCGTATTCACGTCAGGATTTCAAAACGGGTAATTTCCGTAGCTGGCTGGGGGTAACCTGGCAACTACGGAAAACAGAACCCGTAGTTACGGAATAACACAAAAAAGGAGGAGCGTCCTGCTCCTCCTTTTTTGTAAAATGCACCTGAGAAAATTGCGTTCCCCGTTACTGCTTGGCCGCCATTTGATCTGCCTGCGGGAAATACATTAACGCTTTTTTATACAAGGCATCGTTCGCATTCAGAACCTGATACAATTCATTCCGCAGCCCCGCCGTACTCGAACGCTTTTCCCAGATATAACTCGCTACCAAAGCTTTCACCTGATCCTGAATGTAGCGTTTAGAACGGCTCAGGTCGGCCTCGTTTCGCTTGATTCCTGAGGCGGCAGCATCGTGGCTACTTCGTTGATCATCGCATCGCTTACCGTAAATTTCTGTAAGTAGTCCTTAAACGTTTGTTCGCTCAATTTGGCCCGATTGTCCAGAGCATACCGGAAGGCGTACTCCGCAATAACGTTACGAGCGGCTAGCTGATACAGATATTTGGTACGATAACTCGTATCCACCGAAACAAAAATATCGGGAATAATACCGCCACCGCCGTAGACTGCCCGACCGTTATCCGTTTTAAACGCCTGATTTTTGTCGAATTTGATACTATCTGCTACGAATAGCTCGCCGTCTTTGTACCGATCATCTGACTCGTAAATGGCGTAAGGTTTCTGAATGCAACGGCCACTGGGCGTGTAATACCGCGAAACCGTGATTCGAATCTGTGAACCATCCGACAAATCGATGGGCGTCTGTACCAGTCCTTTTCCAAACGTACGACGGCCTACGAGTAATGCCCGATCATGATCCTGCAAGGCTCCGGCTACGATTTCAGATGCCGACGCCGAGTTTTCGTCAATCAATAAGACAACGGCTCCTTTTTCAAAGAGACCTTCCTTGCGGGCGTACGTTTCATCGTCAAACTGCGTACCCTTGCCGTCCGTCTTGACAATAAGCTTATTACCACCCAGTAATTCGTCCACAATATCCGTCGCCCGATCCTTGAAGCCGCCCCCGTTGCCGCGTAAGTCCAGTACCAGCCGACTCATTCCCTGCTTTTTAAGCGAAGCCAGCTGACTACGGAATTCATTGTAAGTCGATTCCGCGAAACGATCAATTTTGATATAGCCCGTATTGCCGTCAATGAGGTAGCTGGCCGAAACGGAATAAGAAGGGATCCGGCCGCGGGTTACGTTAAAATTCAGCAGGTTTTTTTCGCCCCGCCGCTGAATCTCCAGCTTCACCGCCGAACCACCCGGCCCCCGGAGTTTACTAAAGATCAGCTGGTTATCCACTTTTTTACCGGTCAACGGCGTACCATCCGCCCGAATCAACCGATCCCCCGAACGCATGCCTGCCGTAGCCGCCGGTCCGCCGGGAATGGCATTGATCACAAAAACTGTATCGTTAAAAATATTGAATTCTACGCCAATGCCGTCAAAACCTGATTCGAGCTGAGCTTTGGCCGCCGCTACTTCCTTTTTGGGAATATAGACGCTGTGGGGATCCAGGTGCGTCATCATTTTTTCCAGGGAGTAGTCTACCAGCGTATCCGTATTTACGGAATCGACGTAGGCATTATCAATGTAAGTCAGTACTTCCCGAAACTTATTGAGGTTGCGTACCAGATCGCCCGAATAGCGGGTACGGCCTCCAAAAAAGGTCGCTCCAATTAGGATACCTCCGGCCAGCGTAGCCGCCAGTAACATCGGTAAACGAATCATCGACGTACTGTTGCGGATGTTTTTATCAGAATGATTTTCCATGAAGGATAAGCTAAATAATGCCGTTATGGTATTAAAAAAACGTTTCCAGCATTAGAAACGTTTTTTCAGGTAGAGGCGATGCAAGGTCTTACAATTTACCTTTTTCCAGCGTTTTTGGATCGATCCGACGTACAATTTCTTTCCGACTTAAATGAACCGCCCACAAACCCAGCAATTCCTTTTCTCTTTGCGGTTGAAGACCAGGAAGCTGCTTTTGGTTAAATGCTGTTGTCAATTCCGGCGTCATAACTACTGGAATCGTATACAGCCATTCGCTGCCATCGCCAATTTTCTGGATGTTATTTTCCTGCGGCAATTGTTTTTCGGCATTGTACTGATACGCCGCGAAGACTTCTTTCGTCTTGGCATCAAAGCGGGGCTGATTCCATTGAGAAACCGGTACAAATTCAATACGGGCTCCGTACGCCTGAGCGAGCGAATCCACCAAAGCTTTGGTCATTAAAGCCCGTACAGGTTGACGCTCCATGACCCGGCCTATGGCATCCCCCTGCTCAGTAGCCAGGGTAGAAACCTGAGCACTGGTCACGTGCTTAATCTTCTGATTTTGTATTTCCTGCTGCATTTTAGCAGTATCCAGGCGTTTGAATTCGCAGGACGTAATCAGGAGCGTACTTACTACAAGTACACTTGCTACTCGTTTCATAATCGGTGTGCTTCGTTAACGGGCAGCCAGCTGGGGGAATTTCTTTGAAAGAGCCGGCGTGGAAAAAGAGGTAAAGTCGGGGACTTCGTTCGGGGCCGGAGTGAGCACTCGAAGATACGAGGGAGGGGCAAAGACCCGATCCGCCCGTAAGAAGGGTAAATTCACAAATTCGCTCAGCTTGTCAAATTGCCGACGACCCCAGGGTGTATTAAAAGCAGTGATCCGTACGTCCGGACTCACTTTCAAAATGACGTTTGCTCGCCGTACCCGCACCACCTGTCCATTGATGACAACTTTTCGGGTTTTTCCGAACAAAGGAATATCGATGGCCCAAGCGGAATGCACGCTCAGTACCAGCAAACAAAAAACTCCTATGCTTTTGAAGAATTTCACGCAGTAAATGTAAGAAGTTCTCAAAAAAGAATTAGAAATCAGCGGTACTTATCTTACTCAACACGAAGCCTTTGCTTTAGGTTCTGTCGTTGGTACATCTTATTATAGTTATCTTTGTGGAAAATTTGTCCTTGTTTAAAAGCAACGTTTTCCGTTAGTAGGGAAAACCTATTCATAGTATCCTTATGCTTGAGCAATTAGAAGCCATACGCGAACGCTTCCACGAAGTATCCCAGCAGATCGTTCAGCCCGAAGTGGCCAGCGATGTGAAACGATATAAAACCCTGAGTAAAGAGTACAAAGACCTGGAAAAAATCGTCAAGAAATACGAAGAGTACCAATTGCTGCTGGGACAAATCGCCTCGGCTAAAGAAGTACTGACGACAGAAAAAGACGAAGAGTTTCGGGAAATGGCCAAAATGGAACTCGACGAACTCGAGCCCAATCAGGACGTACTCGAACAGGAATTGAAAGAACTACTGATTCCGAAAGATCCCAACGACAGCCGCAACATCATCCTCGAAGTTCGCGGCGGTACGGGTGGTGACGAAGCGGCCATTTTTGCCGGAGACATTTTCCGGATGTACCAGCGTTTTGCCCAGAATCAGGGCTGGCAGTTCCAGATCATGGACCAGACCGAAGGTAGCTCGGGTGGTTTCAAGGAAATCATCGTTTCGGTACAGGGGGAAGACGTATACGGAAAACTCAAATTCGAGTCGGGCGTACACCGCGTTCAACGCGTACCCGCGACCGAAACGCAGGGCCGTATTCACACCTCAGCCGCATCCGTAGCGGTACTGCCCGAAGCGGAAGAAGTGGACGTACAGATCAACATGAACGATATTCGGAAGGATACCTTCTGTTCGTCGGGTGCGGGTGGACAGTCTGTAAACACCACGTACTCGGCCGTTCGGGTGACACACTTGCCTACGGGTTTGGTCGTACAATGTCAGGACGAACGTTCGCAGATCAAGAACTTTGAGAAAGCCATGACCGTACTGCGGTCACGCCTCTACGAAATGGAACTGGCCAAGCAACAGGCCGAGATTTCGGGTGCCCGTAAGAGCATGGTAGGCTCCGGCGACCGTTCCGACAAAATCCGGACGTATAATTATCCACAATCCCGCGTGACGGATCACCGCATTGGCTATACCGTGTATAACCTTCCGGCCGTTATGGACGGAGAGATTGGTGATTTCATCGAACAATTGCGAATCGCCGAAAACGCCGAACGTTTGAAAGAAGGAGCGGTGTAAAGGTTGGTTGATGGGTTTGAGAAAGTTTGAGGGTTTAAAGTACAAGGTTTGAAAGTTTAAAGTTTGAGTTTTTGTGAACTGATTCGTAAGGGTTTAAGGTTTCATACGTTTGAAATGGGTTGGTCACCATCAAACTTCAAACGAATTCAAACCTTAAACTCAGCTTAAACCTGAATGATTGTCGAATATTAGTTGAAGTGCGATCAAACCTCAAACCCATCAAACGTTAAACGAGAAGCGTGAAGTCATGAAAATTACAATTGATATCCCCGAAGATCAGGCTGTTTTTATGAAGCAGTTACTGGATCATTTCCCTTTTGTTACGATTACAGAAACCGTTGAATATCGCCAGCCGGCGGGTCCGACGGAATTGGTTAAGGCGTTTCCTCTACTACAGCAGGAAGCCCATGTTCGCGTGTCGAACATACTGAAACCCCATTTGAATTAAGTTTTTAATCGGCTGATTCTTGAGCGATTTTCTCTTTCTTTTTCTCGGGCTGGTTATTGGAGCCGTGGCCGCGTGGCTGGTTGCCAAAGGGCAGAGCAGTTCGCAGGTACGGGTGGCGGAAGCTTCGTTGAAAACCGCCCGTGACGAGAACGCTCAGCTCCGGACGGCTCTGGACAAAGAACGCGGTAGTACGCTGGATCTGAACCGTCAGCTGGCGGCTCTGGAAGCCGATTACCGCAATCTGGAGGATAAACTTCACTTCCAGCAGGAAGAACTCTCCGCCCAGTTCCGGCTCTTGGCCAACGATTTACTCGAAGAAAAATCGCGTCGCTTCACGGAACAGAATCAAGTCAATCTGCACCAGATTCTGCATCCACTGGGCGAGAAGATTCAGGCGTTCGAACGTAAAATCGAGGAAAACTACAAGGAAGAATTGCGGGATAAAATCAGTTTGCTCGCCGAAGTACGCAAATTACACGACTTAAGCCAGCGGCTCAGTCAGGATGCCGATAACCTTGCCAAAGCTCTTAAGGGTGATACCAAACAGCAGGGGAACTGGGGCGAAATAATTCTGGAGAAAGTACTGGAACGTTCCGGCCTGGTGAAAGGCAAGGAGTACCTGACGCAGGTACTGACCCAAAATGTGGATAACAGCGTCATTCGGCCCGATGTAGTGATTTGTCTGCCCGACAACAAGCACCTGATCGTGGATGCTAAGGTTTCGCTGGTGGCCTACGAACGCTGCATTGGCTGTGATGACGAAACCGAGCGGCATAAGTACCTCTCGGCTCACTTGACTTCCGTTCGCAGTCACATCCGGATTCTGGCTGAAAAACGTTACGAAACGGCTCAGGGCCTGATTTCCCCCGATTTTGTATTACTCTTCATGCCGATTGAGCCAGCCTTCAGTCTGGCCATTCAGTCGGATGCCGAGTTGTTTAACTTTGCCTGGGAACGGCGGATTGTACTCGTCAGTCCTACTACCTTGCTGGCTACGTTGCGTACAGTATCAAGCCTCTGGAAATTCGAAAAACAGAGTAAGAATTCACTGGAAATTGCCCGCTTGAGTGGTGAACTGTACGACAAATTTGAAGGCTTTATCCGCGACTTACAGAAGGTAGGTGATACGCTAAAATCTTCTCAATCCGCTTACGACGAGGCCGTCAAGAAACTCTACGAAGGCAAGGGCAATCTGATTCGCACAGCCGAAAAAATCCGTACACTCGGAGCCCGGGCTACCAAGGAGTTACCGAAATCGTGGCTGGATCAGGCAGAAGAGTAAGAGATTGGTTGTAAGTTTTTAGTTGTTGGTTGTTGATAATTTGCTCAGTAACGAACAACTAAAAACCCATAACGATCAACTAAAAACTAATAACAACATGAACATTGGTCTCTTTTTCGGTTCGTTTAATCCCATTCATATCGGCCATTTGATTGTAGCGAATGTTATGGCCGAGACGACCGATCTGGATCAGGTTTGGTTTGTGGTTTCTCCCCAGAATCCCTTCAAAAAAATAAGCAACTCCTGCACGAGGAAGATCGGTACAAACTGGTTTCGCTGGCCATTCAGAACAATTCCAAGTTCAAAGTCAGTGATGTGGAGTTTACCATGCCGCGTCCGAGTTATACCATCGATACGCTGCTGAAGCTACAGGAGAAGTTTCCCCAGCATACCTTTCGACTCATCATCGGTGGCGATAACCTGGGCCAGTTTCCAAACTGGAAAGAACACGAGCGGATTCTAAGTGAATTTGGTTTGTACGTCTATCCCCGGCCCAATGCCGAGCCGAGCGATCTGGTGGATCATCCCAACGTCCGGCTGGTGGAATCGCCCCTGCTGGATATTTCGGCTACCTTTATCCGGGCACAAATCAAGGCCGAACGAACCATTCGGTATATGGTCCCCGAAGAAGTAGAAGCCTATATTCGCTGGAAAAAATTTTACGTCTAAAGGAATGAACGTTAGTATTCTGGGTTGCGGCTGGCTGGGCTTACCGCTGGGCAAAGCACTGGCCGAACAAGGGCATACGGTGATCGGAACGACCACTTCGGAAGCAAAACTACCCGTGTTAAGGCAGGCAGGCATTCAGCCCGTGCTTCTGAATTTCAATCCCGAACCAACAGGCAATTTAGCTGCTTTGCTAAATGCAGAGGTACTGATCATTAGTATTCCACCCCGGGCCAGCTCGCAGGGCGACGATTTTCATCCGCAACAGATTCGCCAGTTGCTGCACCAGATGACCGATTTCCGGGGAAAACTGATCTACATTTCCTCGACTTCCGTGTATCCCGAAACCAGTACGGAACTCGATGAATACGGACCAACCCTAGAGAATCATCCTTTGATTACCGTTGAACATTTGCTACAGGAAAGCACGTTTCCGCTGACCGTACTCCGCTGCGGCGGCCTAATGGGCTATGACCGGATTGCCGGGAAGTACTTCATCGGGAAAACGGTAGATACCGGAGATGTACCCGTCAACTTTGTGCACCGTGACGACGTTATTGGCATTATTGAGGCCGTTTTACAGCAGGACGTCTGGAATGAAACCTTTAACGTAGTAGCTCCCGAGCATCCGGTACGGCGGGCCATTTACGAACGAAACGCGGAACAACACGGCTGGGCTCCGCCCATATTCAAGACACCGGAAGCACCCGTCCCGTTTAAGGTAATTTCTTCGGAAAAACTGATTACTCAACTGGCGTACACGTTCCAGTACCCCGATCCGCTGGCGTTTCCTTAGGGCTTACCAGCCGTTCGACTGGCTGATCAGTTCGGCCAGATCCAGGACTTTGATCTGGTCTTCTTTTTCTTTGTTTTTAACGCCATCCGTCATCATCACCATGCAGAAGGGACAGGCGACGGCAATGGTTTTCGCTCCAGTACCCAGGGCTTCTTCCGTTCGTTCGATGTTGATGTCTTTTCTACCGGGTTCGGATTCCTTGAACATCTGGGCACCACCCGCTCCGCAGCAGAGGCCATTTTTCCGGGAACGCTTCATTTCCACTAAATCAGCATCCAGAGCCTGAATAAGGGTTCGTGGAGCTTCGTATACGCCATTCGCCCGCCCCAGGTAACAGGAATCGTGATACGTGATTCGCTGGCCACGAAAGGCTCCGCCCTGTACGGTCAGGCGGCCTTCATCGAGCAACTGCTGGAGAAAGGTAGAATGATGAATGACTTCGTATGTGCCGCCCAGAGCCGGATATTCGTTTTTCAGCGTATTGAAGCAGTGGGGACAGGCGGTCACGATTTTCTGTACGCCATAGCCGTTTAGCACTTCAATATTGGTTAAGGCCTGCATCTGAAACAGAAACTCATTTCCGGCCCGACGAGCCGGGTCGCCCGTACAGCTTTCTTCCGTACCCAGCACCGCAAATTTGATTCCCGCCTGATTGAGAATCTTGGCAAAAGCAACGGTTACGCGTTTGTAGCGATCGTCGAAACTGCCCGCACAACCCACCCAGAACAATACCTCGGGCGTATCTCCATGAGCCATCAGTTCGGCCATGGTAGGTACTTTATAGTCCATACTCATACACGAATTGCTTTGAAATGGTTACAACTGCTCGGCCCAGTTAAAGCGGTCGCCGGGCGAGAATTTCCACGGAGCCTGATTGTTTTCCACATTCTGGAACATGGCATTCCAGGCGGCCGGAGCGTTGGATTCCTCCATGGCCTGATACCGACGCAATTGCAGAATAATGTCAAGCGGATTGATCAGAATAGGGCAGGCCTGTACGCAAGCCTGACAGGTTGTACAGGCTCGTAATTCCTCCGTTTGAATGTAGTCGCCCAGTAGTGATTTTCCGTCGTCCTTTAGCTCACCGCCATTCGTTTGCAGATTTTTTCCCAGGTCTTCCAGCCGATCCCGGGTATCCATCATGATTTTCCGGGGCGAAAGTTTCTTACCCGTCAGGTTTGCCGGACAGGCTGCCGTACACCGTCCGCATTCGGTACAGGAATAGGCGTCCATGAGATTTTTCCAGGAAAGATCCATGACGTCTTTAGCTCCAAATCTGCCCGCTTCCGGCGGCGTTCCCGTATCCGTTTCGGTACCGAGCATTAGTTTTACTTCCCGCGTGACGGCAGGCATAGCATCCATGGTTCCCTGCGGCTGAATTCGGGTAAAATAGGTATTGGGAAAAGCCAGAAAGATGTGCAGGTGTTTAGAATAGGTAACGTATACGGCAAAGGCAAAAATGCCCAGAATATGAAACCACCAGGAGACCCGTTCGATGACGAGCAAAGCTTCCGTACTAAAACCCGCAAAAATAGGCTTCAAAAACTGGCTGATGACAAAATCACCCACAAGCGGATAATGGGCCTGTCCGCGTTCCTGTAACAAGCTATCAGCAGCATTCATACTCAGAATGGCCACCATCAGTACGATCTCGGTAATCAGAATAACGTTGGCATCCAGCACGGGCCAGCCCTTCAATTCCCGGTGCTGACGGGCTTGCAGACGGGGAATCAGCCGGGCATCCCGGCGAATCAGAAAAAGGATACAGGCTACGAGTACGCCCAGTGCCAATACCTCAAAAAAATCAATCAGGAACGGATAAAAACCGCCCAGTACCGGAGCAAAAATTCGGTGCGTGCCGAGTAAGCCATCCAGTACAATCTCCAGCACTTCAATGTTGATCAACAGAAACCCGCGTACACCAGCAGGTGCAGTATACCCACCAGCGGTCGATCGAACATGCGTTGCTGCCCAAACGCGATCCGGAGCATGGTACGCCAGCGAAGACCCGGCTGATCCGTCAAATCCTCGGCCCGGCCAAGTTGAATCGTTTGCTGAATGTTTCGAATCCGTCGAACCATCATCCAGCCAACCAATCCTACTACTAATGCAAAGACTACTTGCGGTAGGAGTTGCATATCTTCTTTGTTTTGCTCGAAAAAATCAATTTACTCTAGCAAAGATACCATTATCAAAATAGTATGCAAGCATAATAACTAGTTTCCTGAACAGGGTTGAAATCAGAAAAACAAGGGAATATTTTCTACATCAAAGGGCTTTAGATTCGGGGGAAATTCATGAAGGCACTCTTTTTTATCCTATTTCATGCTCAAACTAATAGCCAACAGCCATGAATACCGAACCGAAAGAAAACAGTGGACTGAGAGAAAACACGGAGAAGCAGGAGCCGGAAAAGTTATATCTGGGCCTGAACCCCTCTGAACTGAAGGCTCTGGAAAGTGAAGGGGTTGAGAATTACGAACAATCCTTTGAGAACGAAAAGGGCGAGTTTGATCCAACTGATATGGAAACAGAAGTAAATATTCGCGAACGGGGAAGTGTTGACCGGGCCGACCGCCACCAGCAGGACGCCGATCGCCATAGCCAGCATGACGAAGCTCCGATTAAGGAAGACGATCCGCTGCTGTAATTGATATTTGTTGGGAAGGTGATACCTTCTCTGAAACCCACAACCCTTTAACTTTATGAGTGCTGTTGCACTACCTCCTTCGAAAGCCACCCGTCGCCGCCGTACCCGTCTTTGGTCAAAAGATCCAAAGCGGTCGGCCAAGGTGGCAGGGTTGGTCTACACGACCGACGATCAACCGGGTATTCATCGCTTACGCCATAATAAATCGTTTCGGTATGTCGACGCTGATAAAAAGCCGATACGCGATCTGGATACGCTACGGCGAATCCGTTCACTGGTTATACCGCCGGCTTGGGAAAAAGTGTGGATAAGTCCGTTATCTAATGGTCACTTACAGGCTACAGGTTTCGATACGAAGGGTCGTAAGCAGTATCGGTATCATCCGGACTGGAATGCCATTCGCAATGAAACCAAGTTTTACCGGCTGGTAGAGTTCGCTGAAGTACTACCTAAGATTCGGGAGCAGGTTGAAAAAGACTTACGTCGCCCGGGACTACCGTACGAGAAAGTACTGGCACTCATTGTTCGGCTTATGGAAAAGACTAGCATTCGGGTGGGTAACGAAGAGTATAAGAAGCAAAATGGCTCGTATGGTCTTACCACCATGCAGGACGAACACGCTGACATCGAAGGATCAAAAGTCACCTTTCGTTTCAAAGGGAAAAAGGGCGTCTTTCATGAAATTAGCCTGAAAGACAAACGACTGGCTAAACTGATTCAGCGGTGTAAGGATGTACCCGGCGAGGAGCTTTTCCAGTATGTAGACAACGAAGGTAACCACCGTAGTGTCGGCTCTGGTGACGTCAATACGTATCTACGTGAGATTACGGGTGAAGAATTTACGGCTAAGGACTTTCGTACCTGGCGAGGTACACTGGGAGCTTTCGAGGCTTTCCAGTCTCTGGGGTTATTCGATACGCCTACGGCCTGTAAACGTAATATCAACCGCTGTTATGATCTGGTAGCTGAGGCTTTGGGTAATACTCGGGCCGTCAGCAAGAAATACTACGTTCATCCCAAAGTAATTACGGCCTACGAGTCAGAGAAACTTTGGGGCTATTGTGAAGGATTGGATACAGCTCCCAGTGAAACTGCAGATTCTTCAGCTTTGTCTCCACTGGAAGTAAAAGTAAAGCAATTACTGGAAGCAACGGTTTAATACCGTTCCCTAAATATGTCCGGAACACCTGTTAGTAGACACAATAAAAATCCATTGGTAATCAATTCATTACTAATGGATTTTTGCTTTTATACTGCTTCCCTACGGAGTAAACATTGAACAATATCCACGAAAGCAGCCAAACTCCTTAAGTTTGCTACCTGATTTTAGGTAAGAAAACTATGTTGGCAAAGACTTACGGAGCGGCCATTTTCGGCGTGAATGCAACCCTCGTTACCGTTGAAGTAACGGTAGGACAGGGTACAGGTACTTTTTTAGTGGGATTACCCGACAGTGCAGTAAAAGAGAGCGTGCAACGCGTGGAAGCCGCCATCAAATATCACGATTACTTTTACCCCCGAACGAAGACCGTAATCAACCTGGCTCCGGCAGATGTACGTAAAGAAGGCTCCGCGTATGATTTGCCCATTGCCTTGTGCGTATTACACGCTTCGGAACAGGCGAACCTGAAAAAGCTGGAAGAATACCTAATCATGGGTGAGCTTTCACTTGACGGCAAATTGCGACCCATCAAAGGAGTACTGCCCATTGCCATCGAAGCTCGCAAAAACCAGTTCAAAGGATTCATTCTACCGAAAGAAAATGCTTCGGAGGCTTCCATTGTCAATAATATCGACGTGATTGGCGTCGATACGCTCAGCGAGGCAGTGGATTTTCTGAGGGGGACGCTAGATATTGAACCTACCACATCCGACACGCGGGACATTTTTCTGACCACCCTCAACGAATACGAAACCGATTTTGCTGACGTACAGGGCCAGGAAAATATCAAACGCTCGCTGGAAATTGCCGCCGCCGGTGGGCATAACGTGATCATGATCGGACCGCCGGGGGCGGGAAAGACCATGCTGGCCAAACGCCTCCCGAGTATACTTCCGCCCTTGTCTTTACACGAGGCTCTTGAAACAACGAAGATTCATTCTGTGGCGGGCAAGCTGGGCAGTCGGGCGACACTCATTGCCCGTCGTCCCTTCCGGAATCCGCACCATACGATTTCGGATGCCGCCCTGGTGGGGGGCGGTGGTATGCCGCAACCCGGCGAGATTTCACTGGCTCACAATGGTGTCCTGTTTCTGGACGAACTCCCTGAGTTTAAGCGGTCGGCTCTGGAAGTCATGCGGCAACCGCTGGAAGAGCGGACCGTCAGTATTTCGAGGGCTCGGTGGGCGGTGGAATTTCCGGCTAATTTCATGCTCATTGCCAGTATGAACCCTTGTCCATGTGGATACTACAATCATCCCGAGAAGGAGTGCACCTGCCCGCCCGGTAGTGTCAGCAAGTACCTGAGCCGCATATCCGGCCCTTTACTGGATCGGATTGATTTACACGTGGAAGTGACCCCGGTCAATTTTGAGCAATTATCTTCTACCCGCAAGTCGGAAGCGAGTGCCGCCATTCGTGAGCGGGTGATTAAGGCTCGGGAAATACAGACGGAACGGTTCACTGAACATGCGGGCGTTTATTGCAATGCGATGATGCCGTCAGAGTTGGTACGGAAAGTGTGTGACCTCAGTGAAGCGGGTAAGATGTTACTGAAGACAGCCATGAATAAATTGCAACTTTCGGCCCGAGCGTACGACCGGATTCTGCGGGTAGCTCGTACCATCGCCGATTTGGCAGGCTCTCCCGAAATCAAAATTGAGCATTTGGCTGAGGCTATTCAGTACCGAAGTCTGGACCGGGAGAGCTGGGGAACGTAGATTTGGGTACCCTTCTTTCCGGTTACTGGTGTTTCCCGGTACTCTATTTTTACATTTGTACGCATACGACGACCATTCAATCTGTATTTTGAACGTATTCTTACTTTTAGGAGCCAACTTAGGCGATCGGCTAGCCACGTTTCAACAGGCCCGGAAACGTATTGAAAACACGATCGGACCCATTCGTGTCCAGTCGAGTCTGTGGGAAACGGCCGCCTGGGGCCTGACGGATCAACCCGCCTTTTTAAATCAGGTAATCGAAGTAGATACCGAATGGGAGCCTTTAGAGCTGCTCCGGCGTACGCAGGCCATTGAAATGGAATTGGGCCGGGTACGAAAAGAAAAATGGGGAGCCCGTCTGATCGATATTGATTTGTTGTACTACGGTACGGAAGTCATTAACGAACCAGAACTGAGTATTCCTCACCCTTATCTGGCGGAACGACGTTTTACGCTGGTACCGCTGGCCGAGATTGCCCCCGATTTCATCCATCCCGTGTTACAGCTAACCCAGCAACGATTACTGGACGTATGCACCGATAATTCAAGCGTGTTACGCCTGGAAGTGTAAATATTGTTCCCGGTTTCTTTCGTATCTATAGTAATTTAAAAATTCATCTCAATTGTAAACCATTCATTATCAACCTTTTTTATTCACCTTATCATTTCCAATTTATCTTTAACTTTCATTAACACCTTCTCCGTATGGAATTTTTGGATCGATCGCATCTACTGAGTGTAAACGATTCAAAAACTAATTCTTACAAAGCCATGAAAAACATTCTTTTGCTTGCCGCTTCTTTCATTTTCAGCACTGCCGCATTCGCTCAAACCGTGGAAAAAGAACCCGTTCGTAAAATTGAAGTAACCGGAACTTCCGAAGTAGAAGTCGATCCGGATGAATTTTACCTGACCATTAGCCTAAAAGAGTTTTATAAAGACGAGAAAAACCAGAAAGATAAAGTCACCATTGATATTCTGGAGAAACAATTGATTCAGTCGGTACAGGGAGCCGGTTTGCCCAAAGACGCCCTGACCATTCAGGGAATCACGGGTTACCAGAACAGCATTGGCAAAAAGAAAAACCCGGCTCAGTTTCTGGAAAGCAAACAATACCAGCTCAAATTAGCCAAGTTGTACGATGTGGATAACTTGCTTTCAAAAGTGGATTCCCGTGGCGTTGCCAATACCCACATTAGCCGGGTGGATTATTCCAAAAAAGAGCAGTTACGCAAAGAGGTAAAAATTAAGGCTTTGCAAAATGCGAAGGAAAAAGCCGGGTATTTGGTCGAATCGCTGGGTAACAAATTAGGAGAAGTGCTGGAAATCAGTGAAACTGAAGACAGTTATAATACGCCAACGTATCAAATGATGCAAATGCCAATGGCTCGTATGGTAAAAGCTGATACAGAGGAGGTAGGTCAAAGTGATCTGGAATTCCAGAAAGTAAAGTTCACCTCCCGCATTCAGGTTACTTTCCGAATCAAATAATCGCTATTTCTTTTCAGTCATTCGCTGCCAGCCCCAAGCTGGCAGCTTTGTTTTGTACCTAAGTCAACCGTATTTTTGTCGGAAAGCCTACTCTGTGAACGGCGACAAAAGACTGAAAATTAAGAAGAATGATTGGTACGGATATACAGCAAGCAAAGGCCTTTTTGGAACAGGGAGAACTCGTCGCCATTCCCACCGAAACGGTGTACGGTCTAGCGGGTAATGCCCTCGACCCGGCGGCTGTACTATCTATTTTTCGGGTAAAAACCGTCCAGCCTTCGATCCGCTCATTGTGCATACCAACGCTTTTGAACGTTTGCGGGAGTTTGTGCGGGAAATCCCCGAGAAGGCTTTGGTACTGGCGGAACACTTAACGCCGGGTCCGATTACATTTTTGTTACCCAAAGCCGAATCCGTGCCTGATCTGGTGACCAGCGGTCTGGATACCGTCGCCGTACGCATTCCCCGACACGAGCTAAGCCTTTCGCTGTTGAGTCAGCTCGCCTTTCCGCTGGCGGCTCCGAGTGCAAATCCGTTTGGATACATCAGTCCTACCACCGCCCAGCACGTTGAACAACAATTGGGCGAGCAGATTGCCTACATTCTGGATGGCGGAGCCTGCGAGGTAGGCGTGGAGTCAACCATTGTGGGTTTTGAAGACGATCAGGTCATTGTGTACCGCAAGGGAGGTACGCCGATCGAACGCATTGAACAACTGGTAGGCTCCGTAGAGGTACGGGCTCATTCCAGCTCGAATCCACAGGCTCCGGGTATGTTGAAAAGTCATTACGCCCCCCGTACGCCACTGACCTTGATGAACGATTCTGCCTCGGTACCAAACTCAGATCGAGTAGGAGTGCTTAGTTTCCAGAACGATTACGGCCGGTTGCATCAGGAAATTCTTTCCGTAACGGGCGATTTTGCCGAGGCGGCTCATAATCTTTTTGCCGCCATGCGACGATTAGATGCTTTGGGCCTCGACCGGATCTACGCCGAATTAGTACCCGAACGGGATTTGGGAACTGCAATCAACGACCGGATCAGAAGAGCCGCGGCCGAGTAAAAATACTCGCTTTTTACTTTCTACCGACTGCATGAAAACGCTTTTGAGTACACTCGCTTGCCTGTGGATTTTTCTTCAGCCAACCACCGCTCAGGCTCGTTCGGGGAAGCCTGCCTAGGTACGTGGACGGGCCGTATGGAAATCTATGCTCGGGGAAAACTACGCGATACGGTTACCGTTCGGCTGACGGTGGGGAAAACTGATGAGCCCGAAAGCTGGTCCTGGAAAACCGAGTACCTTTCCGCAAAACAGCCAGCCGTCAAAGATTACCGGTTACGATTGAAAGATGCCGCTACGGGCCTGTACCTCGTGGACGAACGCGACGGAACGGAGTTAACGAGCTATCGCTTTGGAAATAAGCTGTATAGCGTATTTGAAACAGAAGGAATTGTGCTCACCTCCACGTATGAACTGCGGGAAAATGAGTTAATTTTTGAGGTTACTTCCGGGAAAAAAGGTTCGCCGCAATCCGTCGTCAACTACTCCGTCGATCATCTGCAACGTGTCGTATTGCGGCGAAACTAAATTTCTTAATTCCAGATTTCGTTCATCGCCGTAAGGATCAGCGGCTGATCATCCGTAACGACAATGGTATGCTCGTGCTGAGCCACAAATCCGCCCCGGTTGCCAATCAGCGTCCAGCCATCGTTGGTTTCGTTAGCGTACATGGAGTCCGTGGCGATAAACGTTTCAATGGCTACCACCGAGTTTTTCTTGAAACGAGCCTTGTTAAAACGGTCGTAGCAATTCAGAATACTGCTCGGTTCCTCGTGTAATTTGCGGCCAATACCGTGACCAGCCAGGTTTTTAATCACCCGGTACCCCGCTTTTTTTGCTTCCGTTTCGATCAATAAACCAACATCCGCAATACGTACGCCCGTTTTGATGTGGTGAATCGCCTTATGTAATATCTGTTTCGACGTATTGACTAGCGGCTGGTGTTTCCGGGTATCCTGCCCTAATACAAACGAACCGCCATTGTCTGCCCAAAAGCCGTTCAGCTCGGCGGATACGTCGATATTAATCAGGTCGCCTTCGCGAAGTACTTTTTTAGCGGAAGGAATGCCGTGGGCTACTTCGTGATTCACGCTGATGCAGGTCCAGCCGGGAAAACCGTAACTCAGGCGAGGAGCCGAGCGGGCTCCCAGTTTCTTAAGAATCTTTCCACCAAAATTATCCAGGTCTTTCGTCGTGAGACCGGGGCGGGCGTACGCTCGCATTTCCTTGAGGGTCAGCCCGACGGCTTCGCTCACCTGTTGCATTCCCGCTAATTCGGCCTGTGAGGTAATCGACATATGTTTCCTAATTTGTGAATAAAGGTATTGCTTGTGGATAACTGTGGATAACTCGAATTAGTTTACCCGACAATTTCCATTTCACTGAATCCGCTGGCCTGTTTCCGAAGCCGGATTTGGGTAGTGATTCGTTCTTTCAGGGCTTCCACGTGGGAAATAATCCCGATCATGCGGTTAGATTCGGCCTGTAATTTTTCCAGCGTTCCCAGAGCAATTTCCAGCGTATCGGGATCAAGGGTACCGAAACCTTCATCGATGAACAGACTTTCAATCCGGACGTTTTTCGATACCATATCACTGAGACCCAAGGCCAAAGCCAAGCTTACCAGAAAGGTTTCTCCGCCCGAGAGCGTAGCTACCGCCCGGCGTTCGTCAAAATTCCGGTCAAGTACCCACAGGTTTTCCTCATCGCCTTCGGGTGGCAGGAGCAGGTACCGATCCGACAAATCCTTCAAACGACTATTCGCCGAACGGGCCAGATTCGCCAGGGTTAATTTCTGAGCAAACTGGTTGAATTTCTTTCCTTCGCGGTCACCCAGCCCTTCGGCCAGTAGTCGCCATTTTTTATAGCGTTGTTCGAGATCCGCGATTTCCGCAATCCGGCGGGCATTTTCGGCCCGGCTCGTTTCATTATCCTTCAATGATTGCTTCCAGCCACCAATTTTCTGTAGATACTCCCGTTCAGAATTGCGGTAATCCTCCATTCGACTTTTCAACACATCAATCGACAAATCCGAATCGTCGGCCTGAATCAGACTTTCTACTTCCTTCGTCAGGTTCTCCATCTGCGTTTCCAGTTGAGTTTTCCGACGAATGAGCTGGTCTTTACGCTCAACCAGGGTTCGGTATAAATCAGTTGATAGCAAGGCCGACCGAGCTTCTTCCACACTGGCAAAGCCCGATGTGGATAACTCTGTGGATAACTTATCCTGTAATTGGTGGAAAACTCCCTGCGTATTCAATAGGAGCTTTTTATTTTCCACAAGCTCTGGTTCATACTGCTGCGGCGAGAAGGTTTTTTGCACCAGTTTGCGAAGCAATTCGTCACATTCGGTATTTAGATATTTTGGGTCTTTTGGGTAGCGTTTCTGTAGCTCTGCGGTGAATTCCTGCTGTTTCTGGAAGAATTCGAGGCCATTTTTCAGGTGTTTCCCAAAATGAGCCAGACTATCGCTCCGTTCCTGTAGCTGAATAAGTTCTTCGAGTAACTGGAATCGTTCGACTTCTGCCTGTACCCAACCTTTTACTTCTTCCGATTTGCCAATCTTTTCAATAGCTAACTGAGTTTTCCACATTCCCACCGCTTCCGCAATGGGCTGGAGTTCCGTTTGAGCCTGGGCTTTCTCCCGCTCCAGGGTTTGAATTGTTGCTTCCGCGGCTTTGGTCACGAGTTCGACCTGCCGCAATTGCTGCTCCGTGGTACTCAGCGAGCGTTCACGGGCTTCAAAACGGGCTTTCAAACTGGCCAATTCCTGTAAGTAACGCTCGATGCTGAAATGATCATCGCTCCTGTTTTCGGCGGGATGATCCATAGAGCCACAAACGGGACAGGGTTCGTCCGGACGTAACTCCGTACGCAAGCGGGGAATAGAGGTTTCCCGAATAAAGGTAAGCTGCTCTTCCTGAGCGATCTGTACTAAATTCTTAGCTTCCGTAACGGCCTGCTGAGCCGTTTGTAAGGCGGGTTCATTGGCCCCTATCAGTTTTCGTTGTTCGTCTACCTGACGATCGTAGTCAGCCAATCGGCGACGAACGGTTTCGTACTGACGAACCTGTATTTCCAGTTGTTGTAACGCATCCCGGCGGATCTGCGACTGCTGGCGAATCTCAGGCAGATTGGCCTGCGTATCCCAATTATACAGCGTTCGTATGTCCGTTTGACGCCGTTGCGTTTCTTTCCACAATTCCCGCGAACTGCCCAGACAATCGCCGTACGACTCCCGTTTCCAGAAGGATTGTAATTCCCCCGAACCCGTTTTATCGAGCCAGTACGTCCCTTGTTCTTTCGCCGATTGCCACTGCTGAGCCACTTCCTGACGAGCGGTAACCAGTCCCGAAACCGTTTCCCGAAACCGTTCCAGTCCGCTTTGAGCCGATTGATCCGTTACCAGTTCACCCGTCAGTTTGGCAATATCTCCCAGCAGCTGCGTACGGTTTTGCTGGGCCCGCTGGTATTCGTTGGCCAATCGTTCCGCCTGAACCTGAACATTTTTCACATTTTGTTCCTGGACCTGATATTCCGTTAATTGGGCAGAAAACTGCTGTACCCGTTCGTGCCGACTCAGGGCGGGGGTATGCTGTTCGTCGAATTGCCGTTGCTCGCGTTCCCAGGTGGGCCATTCGGTTTGCCGGATGGCTTCCAGCGATTTCCAGATTTCGCTAATCCGTACTTTCCGCTGCAACTGTACTTCCAGGCCTTTCCGTCCAACTTCGGCCTGTCGGCAAAGCTCGTCGTACTCTTTAATCAACGCTTCATATTCGGTAACGTCTTCGTCGGATAAAAGCTTCTGTAAATCGAGCGATTGCTGTTTCTGCTCGATTTCCCTTTTGTAGCCATCATGCCAGCGGGCATACGCTTCCATCCCGAGCTTTCGGTAGATTTCCGTGCCCGTAATCCGTTCCAGCAACTCGGCTCGTTCTTCCCGTTTCGCTTTTAGAAAAGCCGCAAAATCACCCTGCGAAAGCAAAATGGCCTTGACGAACTGTTCGTAATCCAGTCCAATTCGTTTTTTGATTTCTTCCTGTACTTCTTTTTTCTTCTTGGATGCCAGTATGACATTGTTATCCACATCGGCAATTTCAGCGTATTCATCCAGTCGAAACTGCCCCTTGTTTGCCCCCCGACTGATCATTTCCCGCTGCAGCCCCCACTTGGCCCGATACGTACCGCCGGGTGTGGAAAACGTCACTTCGGCCTGAGCCGCGTGCGTATCACGGGTGAGTACGCCGCCGAGTTTTTCCAGCAAATTGGTATTGACTTCGCCTAATCGGGGGGTACGGTGGTATAAAGCCAGCGTAATCACATCCAGAATCGTGGTCTTTCCCGCTCCCGTTGGCCCGGTAATCGCAAACAGGTTGGACGTACGAAAGGCCGTTTCGTTCTGAAAATCAATGGTATGCTGTCCCCGTAGTGAATTTATATTTTCGAAAGATACTTTTAGAATACGCATGCGATCTTATCACCCCCCCGCTGTAAAATGTGGATAACTTATGTGGATAACTCTTACAGACTATGTAGTAATTCTTGAAAGGCTTCGGTAAGTAAGGTTTTGGATTCTTCCGTCTCCGCATTTTCCTGGAGCCATTGTTCAAATACCTCCGTTGGAGCCAGTTCGGGCAGGGCCATCGTCTCACCAAACAATTCGTCCGTCGTTTTTAACTGTTGTTGAAAACGGAACCGCCAGTTGAGTACGGATAGGTAGGGATGGTTGAGTTTGAGAAAATAGCTCTTGGCCACGTCAATCAGCATGGGATCGCGGTGTTCTTCCAGAATCTCAATTTCAGCCAGCGTCCGTAACACATCAGAATGTTGGTAGGCATGAACGGCTGCTTCAATTTCGGTAAATGAACCGCTAAACCGCCGCAATTGTCGAAATTTCGGCACTTTAAGTTCCTGAATATCAACAACCTTTTGATTTTTGATTTCCAGTTGAATAATCAGCTTTTCATCCAGCCGCTCGCTGAAACTCAGGGCCGTTGGTGAGCCTGAGTACCGAACGTATTCCATTTTACCCAGCATCTGGGGTCGGTGGATATGTCCGAGAGCGAGATAATCGAAGGCTGGAAACAAGTTGACTTCGAATAAATCCAGCGTACCGATGCTGTGCAGTTTTTCGTCGTTGTCCGATGTAGCCGAGCCGTTGACAAACAAATGCCCCATTCCCAACACAGGTACGCTTGCGTACGTTTTCCGACCGTGGGCGTACACCTGCTCATACCGACGCTGAATACCCGCTCGCACGGCCATCCGGCGATCTTCAAAACTTTCTCCCTCAACTGAACGCTTCAGATCTCGATCCCGCAGAAAAGGTACAGCCGCTACGGCCGCCTGTAGATTACCCCGGCGGTCGAGTAGGGGCAGTACCTCCTCGCAACAATCGTCACAGGCACCACCAATAACGTGAACGTCGAGTAATCGCAGAATTTCACGGGGAGCGTTCAGGACCGCCGCCGAATCGTGATTGCCACCCGTAATGACTAGGCGACACTTGGAAGCGATGAGTCCTTTTAGAAAATCATAGTATACCTGCATGGCTTCCACCGATGGGTGAGCCGTATCGAAGATATCGCCCGCCACCAGCAGCACATCAATCTGTCGTTCTTCAATCGTTGCCAGCAGCCACTCTACAAAGCGGCGACTGTCTTCCAGCAAATCCGTTTGATACAGGCGTTTTCCCAAATGCCAGTCCGCCGTGTGTAAAATCTTCATTCTTCAAAAATAAAACATTCGCCACGAAAAAACCCCGGCGGGCCTGAATGACCGACCGGGGCTCTCGCCAAAATTTTGTTAACGGCTCTACAAAATGGCTTTTTGAGGTCGCTGAGAATGATTTATAGCTGCACAAAAGTACAGCTCCATTTTTCTATCAAAATCTCAGTGGCTAACTCCAAGCGATTTTCAGTCGATTAAAAATTGATTGTCAACAAGTTATCCACAGTTTTTTCCACATTCAAATCCCTTGTCCACAAATCGAATGAAACACTCTTTTTAGCCTTATTCCATTACACCGAGGTAATTAAACGGCGAAATGGCCCGCAATTCGGCTTTGATAACCTCTGATACATTTAAGGTCTCAATAAACTCGGCAATAGTCTTCGCCGTGATCGCTTCGTTCTTGCGGGTAAGAGCCTTCAATGCTTCATACGGTTGTGGATAACTTTCGCGACGTAATACCGTTTGAATCGCTTCAGCTACTACGGCCCAGTTGGCTTCAAGGTCCGCGTGGATAGCGGCTTCGTTCAACTCCAGTTTGTCCATACCCCGCACCAGCGATTTCAAAGCGATAAGCGTATGAGCCAGGGGCATTCCCAGATTCCGCAGTACGGTTGAATCCGTAAGATCCCGTTGTAAGCGGGAAATGGGTAGTTTGGCCGACAGGTGTTCGTACAGGGCATTCGCTACACCCAGGTTTCCTTCCGCATTTTCAAAATCGATGGGGTTGACCTTATGCGGCATGGCGGAAGAACCAACTTCGCCCGCTTTGATTTTCTGCTTGAAGTAATTGGTGGATACGTAGCTCCACACATCCCGTGAGAAATCGATGAGAATCGTATTCAGACGTTTGAGCGTATCCAGCATCGCTGCTAAATGATCGTAATGTTCGATCTGCGTGGTGTATCGACTCCGCGATAATCCCAAACTACTTACGAAATCATTTCCGAATTCCGGCCAGTCGAAGCCGGGATAAGCTACGTGGTGAGCGTTAAAATTACCCGTCGCTCCACCAAATTTTGCTGCATATGGAATCTGAACGAGCAGGTTTCGCTGTTGCTGCAAGCGTTCAACGAATACTTGCAGTTCTTTTCCCAAGCGGGTCGGTGACGCGGGCTGACCGTGCGTACGGGCTAGTAATGGAATATCTTTCCACAAAGCCGCTAGTGAACTCAGCTTATAGATAACCTCCTCGAAAGCTGGATTGATGACGGCATCCATCGCTTCTTTGAGCGAAAGGGGAATAGCGGTGTTATTCACATCCTGCGAAGTGAGTCCGAAATGGATGAACTCCAGGTACTGCTCAATGGACAGATCGGCGAGTTTTTCTTTGATAAAGTACTCAACCGCCTTTACATCGTGGTTGGTCGTCTTCTCAATTTCTTTAATTCGCAGGGCGTCTGCTTCAGAAAACTCGCTGTAAATAGACCGTAGCTGATCGAACAGCGAGGTGTCAAAACCAGCGAGTTGGGGCAGGGGAAGCTCACAAAGAGCGATAAAATATTCGATTTCTATCCGAACCCGATAGTGTATTAACCCAAATTCAGAGAAAAAGGGGGCCAGCGATTCCGTAGTCCGACGATAGCGGCCATCTACGGGCGAAATAGCCGTAAGGGTAGTAAGAGCCATACTGATTTGCTTCGTAAAAGACAAAGTTACATAGAGAATCGGGTTTAGGGTTGCGGGTTGGGTTTTGAGTTTAGGGTTTTGAGTTATCCACTGTTGCAGGCTTCCAAACCTGTACCCACCATGAAGCAGTTTCCAACTGCCTTTGCAACCAAGCGGTTAATCACAAGTAACCTCAGAAGCATAGTATAGGTATGGTGTACACTTGTCTATCACTCAGTAAGAAACCGGGTAGTCAGCTAGGCTACACGAAAACTCTAAACCGAAAACTATACCAACTTCGCCATTTTTTTCCGAATTTGCTTTTTCATCTAACCGCTTTTCCCAACTAAAATTTGCTTGTATGCCTGAATCTCAGGGTCACCTTCGGCGTTCGATTGGTCTGGTCTCCGGAATTGTTTTCGTGATTAGTGCCGTTATTGGAACGGGCGTGTTTAAGAAAGTCGCCCCCATGTCGGCGGAATTGCAGTCACCAGGACTGGTACTGGCGGCCTGGTTACTGGCCGGAATGATTAGTCTGGCCGGAACGCTCAGTAACGCTGAAGTAGCCAGTATGCTGGTGGATTCAGGGGGTGAATACGTTTATTTTCGTACGATCTACAATCGATTTTTTGCTTTTTTACTAGGCTGGACCAACTTCGCAGTTATTCGAACGGCCTCTATTGCTTCCATTTCCTACGTTTTTGCTCAGTCGTTAGGCTCGCTTATTACGTTGCCCGCTACCTCTGAATCCCTATCCTCGATCCATCTGTTTGGCTTGCAGCCCCTGGATAATTTGAGCGTAAAACTCGTCGCTATTGGACTGGTACTGATTCTAACGCTTCTCAATGCCCGGGGGTTGAAAATGGGCGAAACCATTAGCCGAATTCTGACGGTAGCCATGATTTCCACCATGCTGGTCATTATTGTTCTGGGTCTGTTCTCCGCTACGGGCAGTTGGGCGAATATTGAACAGCCTTCGGTGAATTTCGACGCCGATAAAATGTCAGGTGGTACACTGGCGAGTGCATTAGCCTTGGCGTGTTTAAGTGCTTTCTGGGCGTACGAAGGATGGAATAACCTTGGCTACATTGGCGGTGAAATTCGTAACCCGCAGCGAAACTTGCCCTGGGCGTTGACCATTGGCACGCTCATCATCATGACGATTTATCTCTTGATGAACTTTGTTTACTTCTACGTCTTACCAATTGACGACATTATTGCGGTCCATCAATCCAAGAATGGTATTGCTGCGGTAGTGGCTGTGAAGCATTTTCTGGGGAATGGAGGCGGTTTAGCCATTTCATTATTAATCCTGGTTACCACGTTCAACTGTACAAGTAGCACCATTCTCATGGCTTCCCGCTTGTTTTATGCCATGGCTAAAGACGGGTTATTCTTTAAGACAGCCAATTATATTCACCCGGTTTTCAACACACCTTCCAAAGCATTGTGGATTCAGGGCTTCTGGTCTTCGGTACTGATTTTATCCGGAACGTTCGACCAGTTAACCGACATGCTCATTTTCGCCTCCTTTATTTTCTACGGAGCTACCACTTTAGGGGTATTCATTCTTCGTAGAAAAATGCCGGACGTCAACCGTCCGTATAAGGTCATTGGTTATCCAATCGTGCCTGGACTCTTTCTGGTCTTCTGTGCCTTTCTGGTGGTCAATACTTTATTTACCCGTACCACGGAAGCCATGATTGGACTTTTGCTGATGGCTACCGGACTACCCTTTTATTGGATCTGGCGAAAAAGAGCCACCGTATAGACCCATTCTTTATCCATACAAAGGGCTTAGCAACGGTGTTGCTAAGCCCTTTTTTGTTCAAATCTATGACTCGATTATTGATAAATACTTTCAATTACAGCCTGATGATTCTTGTGAATTACTTTTCGTTTCAATTTCAGGGTAGGTGTCAGTTCCCCAGCTTCCAGCGTAAAAGGCTTGGCTAATATTTTAAACTTTTTCACCCGTTCGTACTGAGCGAAGCTTTCGTTCAGGCGTTCTATCTCCTGATGCATTTTTTCCAGAACCTTTTCGTTTTTTACCATCTCCTCCGGCGTAGTGAATTCAATCTGGTTAAGATTGCAGTATACTTTTAATGCTCCAAACTCAGGTACGATCAGAGCCGCCGGAAATTTCTGACCTTCACCTACGACGAGTACCTGCTCGATATACTTGGATTCTTTGAGCTTGTTCTCTACCAACTGCGGAGCCACATACTTACCTCCTGAGGTTTTGAACATCTCTTTTTTACGGTCGGTAATTTTGAGGAAACGGCCTTCCACCATTTCCCCAATGTCGCCGGTATGAAACCACCCCTCTTTGTCAATAGCCTGGGCGGTGAGTTCCGGTTGGTTATAATAGCCCTGCATGATGTTGGGACCTTTCACCAGAATTTCTCCATCCTCAGCAATTTTCACTTCAACTTCCGGTATGATTGTACCCACACAACCTACGCGTAGATCCGGCGGGTCAACCCGGCCTACCGATACTACTGGCGAAGTTTCCGTTAATCCATACCCTTCGGCAATAGGTATTCCAGCTGCCCAGAACACCCGGGATAAGCGAGGTTGTAAAGCCGCTGAACCCGTCGCTACGATGCGGATTTTACCTCCTAAAGCTTCTTGCCACTTACTGAAGATTAATTTACGAGCAATTTTCAACTGCGTATTGTACCAGAATCCCATGTCATGTACGGGATCGTACCGGAGGCCCAGATTCAATGCCCAGAAGAAAAGTTGCTTTTTAATGCCTTTCAGTTCATATCCCTTTGCTACGATTTTGTCGTATACTTTTTCCAGCAGACGGGGTACGGTGGTAAAAACAGTGGGTTTTACTTCCCGTAAATTTTCCGCGATGGTTTCCATACTCTCCGCATAAAAGATGGAAACGCCGTACCGCATATGAACGTACAGGATGGTACGCTCGTAAACGTGACTTAAGGGGAGAAAGCTTAAGGCCCGTTCGTGGGGCTTCATGGGCATGTATGGATTTACCCCTTCAATGTTCGAAACGATATTCCGATGCGTCAACATTACCCCTTTAGGCGTACCTGTCGTCCCTGATGTGTAAATTAAGGTCAATAAATCAGACGTGCGGATACTGTCTTTAATGTGTTCCAGTTCTTCCTGATTATCTGGACTGGCTAGTTTAGTAAGTTCTGACCAGTGCGTAGCTCCGTCAATAGCATCGAAGGTGTAAATGGCTTGTACCGTTGGTACTTCCTGAACCGCTTGCTGTACTTTCACCAGTAAGTCTTTGCTGGATACAAAAACTACTTTTGCTCCGGCATCGCGTAGAATATAGCGGTAATCCTCAATCGTAATGGTCGGGTACATAGGTACCGATACGGCTCCTACTTGCTGAATGCCAAAGTCAACAATATTCCACTCCGGACGATTATTCGAAATGATCGCCACTTTGTCATTCTTTCCAATACCAATTTTCAATAAACCCAGGCTTACCTGATTCGCTTGCTCAGTAAATTGCTGAGCTGTTATCTTTTTCCAGGTTCCATTAATCTTGGAGGCCAGGGCTTCGTCGCTATTGGTTTGCAGTACATACTGCGGCAGTATATCGAAAACCCTGTCGTAGGGATAGTGCGTTTCACGCATGGGAGGGCGGGGTGTTAGGGTCTGCGTTTCCATAGTGGTACAGGTCCAATCTATTCCTTTTCGAAGTTCAAGTTAAAACATTTTGATATTGAACGTCAAAAGTCGCTGGATTATGCACAAAAAAAGGCCGGAATCCGGCCTTGTCTCTGTAAATACTATACCATTATTTTTCGGGTTGCCGCTTATCGTTCAAATAATACAGCACTTCCTCGTATCCACTAGCATAAATATATTTACCTTTTCCATGGCGGTAGCCATTTTTAAAATCACCCAGGTAGCGATCGCCGTTAGCGTACCGTAACATCCCTTTACCATGGCATTGGCCCGCGGAGAAATCACCGGCGTAAATAGCCCCGTTGGTGTACCACAAGGTACCTTTGCCATCGAAGCGTCCGTTGAGGAAGGTTCCTTCGTATTTCTTTTTGCCCGTTGAATAATACTGCGTTCCAAAACCGTTGGGACGACTTTCCTTCCAGTCACCTTCGTATTTTTCCAGCGTTTTCCGGTTTACGTAGAGCCCTGTACCATTGTCGCAATTGCCCGCCAAACATCCCGTCTGAGCAATCTCCGGAGCTTTAGTATCCACCTTGTTCACGGGTGGTGCGGACGGAAGCTTGGCAACGGAAGTCGATGGGGTAGGGGAGGAAGCCGGTTCCTTACTGGCTATACGTGGGTAAAAATTATCCGCTTCTCGCCATCCTTTCTCAATTGCGGATAATCGATCACGCTTGGGTGGATGGGTGTAGTCTCCTTCGTCGTTTTGTAAGAGCTTGATGGCAATCTGAGCATTCTCTAAACTTCCACCCAGATTGTGTAACACGAAGCCCGAGAAATAGTCGGCCTGAAGTTCTTTATCAGGACGGCTACCGGTACCATCGGACGTATGACCCAGAATATGATGCCCGATTTCATGAGCCATGATACTTACCGCCGACCAGTCAGTTTGGGTTCGGTTTTCCACCAGCTTCAGAAAAGCGTTATCATAAACAACGTAGCGGGTGCCATTGATGATAGTCGCGTAACAGTTATCAGTATTGGGGCATTCGACTACCTGGAAATTGCGTTTCCCAAAGCCCATACCCGCCGATTTCAAAATGTTATCCACAACCGTCTCGGCGTGTTGATTCGACTTGAATAGGTATACGTCACAGGGACCTTTTTGCAATTTTTGTGATCCGTAGCTCCAGGTAGGAAAACGATCTTCTTGATTATCAGTGGAATCTTGAGCCATTACGGGTCCACTTACCGCTAATAAACCCCATAGAAGGCCTTGCTTGAAAAAGCTGTTCATAGGTGTGTAAATGTGGATAACTTGTCTGAGTTATTAACAATGAGGGGTACTTGTCCACAAAACTAAAGAAAAGCCCGTGGCTCATTTCACTGCGGCCCTGTACATTACTCGTATCACAAGCCACGGACTTTATGGTACAAATGGCATTTCGCCTTAATTTATTGCGTCACCCCGCAGATTTCTGAAACGTTTCCGGGCTTCGGCGGTATAAATACTTCCAGGATACTTCTGAAGAATCTCCTGATACAGCTTCATGGCAGTGTCTTTATCATTCATATTTTCCTGCTGAATCTTGGCCGATAGAAACAGGGCATCGTCTCCCAGGATATCCACCGAATAGTTTTTAAGGATTTTATCCAGATCCGCCAGAGCCTCGGCGGGACGGTTTTGCTTCACCAGGGTATTCGCCCGACGCCATAAAATTTCATCCGCCAGCGGGTGTTCCTTGTACTGTTCATAGAGGGTATTCAGCGAAGCTAAGGCTTCCTCCGTCCGGTTTTGGAAGAGCAACAGATCTACCGCAGCGTAAGCTTTCATCGCCGTTTCGGTTGTATCCATGCCCGTATTGTCCTGAATGAGCAGGCTCAACTCGATCGCATCGTTCGAAATTTCGCGGGTCGTGGCTTTTTTAAGAATATCAAGTACTTCCTTCGCCAGCTCAAAATCACCTTTGTAGTAGGAGAGTTTCGCATTCTTCAGCTTGGCGTCATAGCCTAAGGGGCTTTCCTTGGCTGACTTTTCCACCTGCGAATACAGGAGCGTTGCTTCCCATGGTTCACTTTTCAACAAGTACACATCGCCTAAATCCAGCTTGCACTTGTCGATGAAATCCTGATCCATTCCCGCACTCCTGATCGCTTTTTGCAAAATAACGGCGGCCGTGTCCTTTTCGTTCAGGTAAAACGCGTACAGATGGGCTGTATTTCGCAAAGCTTCCAGCGTACGCGGGTTTTCTCCGACTTCGGCAAAGAATCGCTGGTATTCGTTAATCAAAAGCCGGATATCGTCTAATTTGACGGGGTAGGTAGTTTTGACCACTTCCTCTTTAGCGTTGATCAACAGTCGGCGGTAGACGGGGTAGTTGGGACTTTTGGGGTATTCCTTCACCAAATATTCAAAAACTTTCCCCGCTGCCTCGTAATCTTTGTTCTGCATGGCCATGAAGCCAATCTCGGTTACTTTCTGACCTTCCTGCTTTAAGCGACGATCCAGAGCCCGGGCCTGAATAAAGGCTTTTCCAAACTCTTTTTGCTGAATGAGGTACCAGACCAGCATTTCGCCGTAGTACTTTTCATTGGGTACTTCCTGCACTTTTCTGTACAGCAGTTTTTCCAGAAGCAGGGTCATTTTCTCATCCTTCATCTCATCCTGAAGAATGCCCTGAACTAAATCCGTATTGCCTTCCTGCGATCCAAACCGGAGGTATTCTTCCATCATCGCTTCATTTTGCTGCAGAATGCGATAGAGCCGTGCAATCTGGATGGAGTAGCGTAGGGGATCATTTTGCGTTTTGCGAGCCTCCTGGAAGAGTTTTAGAGCTAAATCGGCCTGATCCTTGTCGGCCAGGTTCTTTCCAAGGCGATAGGTTAGCTCTTCTTTCTTCTGGGCTTTGAGCAGAGCTTCGGCGTAAAGCTTATCCGATTCCTTGATCTTGCCCTGACTTTCCTGCAGGCGGGCATAGTCGAGCAGATAAAAGGGGTTGTCCCCATCACTCTTGATCTGACGCTTCAAAAATTTTTCAGCTTCGCCCAGTTCTTTCAGACGCATCAAACTTTCCAGATAGGGCTCGTACACTTCACCCACCGTTTCCTTGTTCCGCGTCAATTTCTCAAGGGTAGCACGGGCTTTTTCATATTCCCCATTACGAAGGTATTCCCGCCCCAACTGTACTTCGGGCATTTCCACTTGAGCGGGCTGGAGCTGAGCCTGTACATTCAGCGTGAGCAATAGAGCCCCAACGAAAATCAGTTTACACAGATCGTTTACCATTACATTTATTAACAATATCTTTCTTTTAAATCTTTTTTAATGGTTGTAATAGGGGCGGTGGAAAAGTGGGAAAGTTTTTCTTTTCAAATCCTTGCCTGATACTTCGTTGATTATTTACCTACTTCTCCACAACTATCCACACGCTTCTCCACATCTAATATACTGATTTACAATCAAACCGTAGTTATGCACAAAATAGTGTTTTATCCACGGTGGAAAAGTTTGTTTTTCGAAGGGTGTGAATTACGGTTAATAACTCGTGTATGAAACGGGGGATTTCTCCTGAGTTTTCAACGGGATCTTCCTCTTCAGGGGTTGTGCAGTAAGGAATGTGTATAGGTCCAGAAATCATCCACAGGGCTTATCCCCCGTTTCCACAGAAAAAGGCCCAGTTATCCACGGACTTATCCACGTAATCTTTGGACATTTTTTATTTTGAATGTAGCTTTTCCGTAGTAGCGATTTTAGGGCTCATTTCGCCACTTGTCCACAGAAGTTTTCCACATCAGAAAAGACACTGATAAAGGCACAAAAAAGCCCCGCCCAGATAGGCGAGGCTTGAAACCAATGTATCGCTTCGTTCAACTATTGTAAGGTGAAATCATTCCCCAATAATTCGAAGTTCGCTTTCAGTTTGATTTCACCGGGGAAAAGAATGATGGCTTCGGGTGGGATAAAGGCATCCGGATTTCCGGCATCCCAGCGTCCATTTTTATTAACATCTAAAACGAGTCGCAAACGGTAGGTTCCGGCCGGTACCGATTTAAACGTATACGGGGTTTGATTACGTATGCTTCGAACGACTTTGTAATCGGCAGCACTCAGGAGTTCGACAATAAAATCAGATTGTACATTTCGTACTTCCCCACTGATGGTACCGTACTTTTCCGGATCACGAAGTGGATTCAGAAGGCGAATGGCTTGGGCCGTATCACCTTCGATGGAAATGAATGTACCCTTGGGAAAGATACTTCGAACATCCCGCCGGAACTTTAATTCTTTCTCAATTTTCAATTGTGTTCGGTACGGATTCCACTGGTAGTCGTTGGCTGAGAACATAACCCGACGAATGGTGTCTTCCTGAATTTCTACCCGTAGCGGATTGAACTGCGTAATGGGTTTGGAAAAATCGATGGTCAATTTGAAGAGCTGCTCCTGGTCCTCTCCCGTTTTTGGATTAACTTTTACCTCCATGGCTTCTCGCGTATCGGCATCACGTTTGCCCCGTTCCCGAAATCGGATTTTTTGTGTATGAGTGAAATCCCGGTTCAGCGAATCCTGTACGGTAATGGTAGCCCGTACCGTATCCGTCGTATTTAGAATATTGTAAAACCGTAACTGATTCGTCTCGATGAGTGCATAAGTCAAACTATCTTCCTTGCGTTCGAACCGCACTTGTACGGCTTGCAAACCCCGCGGATAAACCAGCGAAAAACTGCGGGCGGTAGCCACAGTTTTGGGCGTACGCTGGGGCGAATGATCCGCTGCCGTAATTTTCAGTTCGGGCGATTCTGTAAAACCCGGAAGTGTAATGGGGTTCGGGTGGAAGCCAATCTGTTCCTTTTCGGTATTGTAAAAGAGGTTGTTGTTAACATCCTTCAGAGCCGCCAGACGATACTGACCCGGTGCCATATTTTCCAGATCGAAGCGACCCGAGCTATCCGTTTTCGTTAAATAATAGGGCTTGTTTTTGGAGAACTTGAGCGTATCGCTCTGTTGGTACAAACCGACGAGTGCATCGAAAACCGGTTTTTCCGTAAGCAGTTCTTTCACGGTTCCCTGGAGTCGGAGTGAGTCCAGTTGCGATCCGGTACTAAAGACCAGCTTAACGTTACGGGCCGGGTTTCGCTCGGTTACGTCCTTGAAGGCATTCCGGAAATTCAGCGTGTACGTGGTGTTAGCCCGGAAGTCCTGATCGAAAGTAATGCGTACGCCTTTGGGATACGTTTTAAAGTCAAACGTCCCTTCGATGGCCGGGGTAATCAGTAATTGCTGGTTGAGATTATCGATGTTGATGTACTCGTCGAACTCAAGCTCAACGACTCTCCCTTTGAAATTTACCGTCTGATTCTGCGGCACCATTCGTGTCACTTTGGGTGGAACCAGATCCTTTTGACCTCCCGTCGGCGAGCTTTGCTGAGCACATCCCCACAACAGAATTCCGGCCAGACTTACCAGCACAGCTAGCCGGCTGCTCTTAGATTTTCTTAAAGACATAGATCAGACTTGAGTAATTATTCTTGTTGTGTTTGGCCCACTGATTCGACTGAAAGCCCTTTTGTACGGCTTCCAGATAATTGGTTTTTCCATCCCGGTATTTCGTACTGAGCATACTGACGTAAAACGAATCGAAGGGCATGGGCAGCGTCTGTTCGAGTCGGAATCCTTTCTGGCCGAGCAGAGCCCGCATGGTTTGCTGGGAGAAATGATACAGGTGGCGTGGAACGTCATAAGCCGCCCAGTACTTGCCGTATTCCTGAGCATCGTACGACTGAAAGTTGGGTACCGCGATGATTAAATGCCCCGCCACGCGTTGTCGCAGCCAGTCCAGTGTCGCATCGAGCTGATGAATATGTTCGAGTACGTGCCAGAGCGTCACTACGTCAAAGGTCTCATTGGTATAGCTTTCCAGAATCGAAGACTGGATGATTTCGCCCGTTTCTTTCATGGCTAACGACCGTGCTCCGGGGTCGGGCTCGATGCCCGAAACCTTCCAACCGTCGGCTTTGCCTACCGACAGAAACATGCCCGTACCGCAGCCGACGTCGAGGAGTTTTCCTTTCGAGGGGCTCAGTTCGTTGATCAGTTTAAGCTTATTGCGAAGGGTGATTTTTCGTACCTGGTGGTAAGCCTGAGCAATGATACCCTGCCGGGTATTACTATGCGAAATATATTCGGTGGACTGGTAGTAGGCACCAATCGCGGCTTCGGTGGGTCGGGGATTGGTAAAGACAAAGCCACAGGAGGGACATTGGACCAGCGTAAATTCTTCCTGACTTACGGTGTAATCTTTACAAACCAAATAGGGGGAATGGTGTTCACTTCCGCAGACGGGGCAACGACCAAGGGTTTCCATTTTCATACTTCAAAAATAGCCGAAGTCTTTTGATTCAACGCGTGTCTGTTTCGACAAGCTCGGTATGCTTGGTTAAATATCCTTAATACCTGGGCAAGGCTACGAAAAAACCCCTTCGGATCGAAGGGGTTTTTTTCGATAAGCAATCGTATTAACTAGCGGCCCAAATGTACCATCAGGATGGAAATATCCGAGGGCGATACGCCGCTGATGCGGGAAGCCTGACCCAGGGTTTGCGGACGCATCCGCCCGAGTTTCTGACGACTCTCTTTGGAAAGGGCCGTGATTTTTTCGTAGTCGAAGTTGGGATGGATCACCAGGTTTTCCAGCCGACTCAGTTTCTCAACCTGAATCCGCTCCCGTTCCATATAGTCTTCGTACTTGATATTAATCTCGGCCTGCTCCTGAATTTCCTCCGAATATTCGCTCCGTAGTTCCTCTACAGCGGTGCTCAGCCGACCCAGACTCCGTACATCCAATTCTGGACGCTTTAAAAGTTGGTATAAAGTACCCTTTTCCCGGAGTAAAGCCGAGTTCTGAGCTTCCAGAGCGGGGTTCACTTCTTCGGGAGCCACCTTGAATTTTTTGAGTCGATCAATCAATTCAGCCGTCAATTGTTGTTTGGCTTGTACCCGTTGGTAGCGTTCTTCCGAAGCCAGACCCAATTGATAGCCTTTTTCAGTCAAACGTAAATCGGCATTGTCCTGACGTAACAAGGTTCGGTATTCAGCCCGCGAGGTGAACATGCGGTAGGGTTCTTCCGTACCCTTATTAATCAGATCGTCGATGAGTACACCGATGTACGCTTCCGAGCGATGGAGTACAAAAGACTCTTTTCCGTGTACCTGATTATGGGCGTTGATCCCGGCCATGAGTCCCTGACAGGCGGCTTCTTCATAACCCGTCGTTCCGTTGATTTGTCCGGCGAAGTACAGACCTTCAATGAGCTTCGTTTCCAGCGTTTGCTTGAGTTGCGTAGGAGGGAAGAAGTCATACTCGATGGCGTACCCCGGACGGAACATACGAACATTTTCAAATCCTGGAATTTTTCGCAAAGCCTGGTATTGTACATCTTCGGGTAAAGAAGTCGAGAAGCCATTGACGTAAACCTCTACCGTATTCCAGCCTTCAGGTTCTACGAAAATCTGGTGGCGATCTTTATCCGCAAAGCGATTGATTTTGTCTTCGACCGAAGGACAGTAACGAGGTCCTAGTCCTTTGATACGTCCGGCAAACATGGGTGATTTTTCAAATCCCGTCCGCAGAATTTCGTGTACATCCTGATTGGTGTAGGTAATCCAGCAGCTGCGTTGCTCAGTCAGTCGGGGCGTATCCAGGTAAGAAAATTTCTCAGGATTTTCATCGCCGAGTTGTTCTTCCATTTTTGAATAGTCCAAACTACGGGCATCTACCCGAGGAGGCGTACCCGTTTTCATCCGCCCTGCTTCGAAGCCTAGCTGTACGAGCTGTTCCGTAATTCCGGTCGCTGCCCGCTCCGCCGTCCGACCACCGCCGAATTGTTTTTCACCAATGTGAATGATGCCGTTCAGGAAAGTACCGTTGGTAAGTACCACTGCTTTCCCACGGATCTCAATACCGAGTTGCGTCTTCACTCCGACCGCCTTGCCTTCTTCCACGATCAAACCCGATACCATCTCCTGCCAGAAATCCACGTTAGGATTTTGCTCCAGAGCCAGTCGCCATTCTTCAGCGAACCGCATCCGGTCCGACTGACAACGCGGCGACCACATGGCGGGTCCCTTCGAGCGATTAAGCATCCGGAACTGGATCATGGTCTTGTCCGAGATGATCCCCGACATGCCCCCCAAGGCATCCACCTCCCGGACGATCTGGCCCTTGGCTACACCCCCCATGGCGGGGTTGCAGGACATCTGGGCGATGGTGTTCATGTTCATCGTAATGAGCATCACCTTCGACCCCATCTGGGCAGCGGCATGAGCGGCTTCGCATCCGGCGTGTCCGGCCCCTACTACAATTACATCGTACTCACTAAACATAGCTTGCTTCTAGTTGACTCATTTTCAGAAGCTAACTCCTTGAAAATTAGCTCAGTTTCGTCGGGTAAGAAATTGCTGGATTTTGATGTTTCACGTGAAAACTTTTAAAAATTTCAGAAATATGTTCCACGTGAAAACTTTTTAAATTCTGGTAAGAAGGTAGTGGCTCTCCAAACGTCTCATATTTTCCTCCTCTTCATCCGTCTCGTCCAGGTAGCCAGCCAAGTGTAGAACACCGTGTACCATTACCCGAGCGAGTTCATCCTGGAAAATGACGTTGAGAGAACGGGCATTGTCCTCAACTCGTTCCACGCTGACAAAAATATCTCCACTGATGATCTTCTCTTCTTCGGAGTTGTCAAACGTGATGATGTCTGTATACGTATCATGTTCCAAATACTCCACATTGATTTTATGGAGGTACTCATCGGAACAAAAAATATAGTTAAGCTCGGCAATCTGAAATCCTTCAGCCAAAGCAACGGTATTTAGCCAGCGGCGAGTCTTCTGAGGAAAGGGGACCTGAAATTCGACGTCCTCTACAAAATAACGGATCATGGGTAAATGAATTGATAATCACAAAGGTACAAGGAAAAAGAGTAGGGGCTTCGCTCTTTTGGACCCAGAATACGTGTGTGGATAACTATGTGGATAAGTCAGTGAATAGGTCTAAAGTCTTTTAAGAGAGCTGGTAAGTGATTGATTATGAGAAGACATCAAACAAAAAAAGCTGAGACCTATGCCTCAGCTTTTTTGTTAATTTTTAAAATTATTTCAACTTTTTAAAATAGTTATCTACTTCTTTCTTGTAGAAAGGGGCCAACGATGGCGGAACCGTTCGGAGCAACTCCGTCTGTTTTTGCTTCTCTTTCACATATTGTTCGAAGGCAGGGGGCACCTTTGGTGGAATGGGCTTAGCCGTTTCAGACTTACGCTTCTCGTCTTCTTCCTGTTCCCGAATCGCTTTTTCCGATTCCAGTAAGCGGGTAAGAATGTCCTTGTTCCGATTGATCGTATTCGGCGTAATGCGTTTGTTAACCAGGTCTTCTTCCGTCTGATCCATTTTCTTCATCAGATCATTTACTTCACCCTGTAGTTTTTTCCCGGCTTCCGTCCCTTTCAGCTTCTCCATCGCTTCCTGCAGTTGCTTGCGAATAGCGGCCTGTTGAGCGGCCATCTGAGCGAGCTGTTCTGAAAAAGCCTTGCCGCTCTTATTACCCTGCTGGGTTTGCTGCATTTGCTGATTCATCTTCTCCTGCTGTTTGCCCATACTCGGCATACTGCTTTTCTGCTTCTGCGGCTTGCCTTTGCCCATTGCCATCATATTCATGGCGTTTTCCTGCATTTGTTTGAGTACATCCGAAAGCATCAGGCTAGATTATTCATGTTCGTCATGGCGAACTGCTGGCGAGCAGTGGCTTGCGATACCCGACGTTCACGAATAGATTTGGCCGCATCATCCATATTCTTCTTCATATCGCCGACTTCACGGGTGACGAACGACTGAATTTGCAGTACCCGTTTCGCCAGGGAATAAAGACTGTCTTCGACAATTTTCGCGTCTTCCTGAAGCTTAATCTGCTCCTGAGCCAGTTTCACGAAGCGGGGATCAGCGAGTTGAATACCGCGAAAATCCTTCATCACCCGTTCCTGAGCAAAACTCAGGTGTACCAGGTTTTCGAGAATATCACGGAGATCATCCATATTTTCCTGATTCTCCTTCATCTCCGCTTCCTGCTTCATTTCCGAGAGCTTTTGGGCCAGACTTTTCATTTGCTGAGCCGCCTTTTTCTGACGCTGGGAGGAGGACTTATTATTCCCACTCTTCATGTCCTGCATACTCTGCTGCTGCTGCTCGGAAATTTCCTGCTGCTCCTGCTTGCCCATGTCTTTCTCTTCTTCCTTCAGCTCCTTATTCAGTTCCTCCACGTCTTTCAGCTCTTTCTTCACATCTTCCATTTCCTCCTTCAGTTTCTGTTGCTCCTGCTGAAGAGCGTTTTCACCGCTCTTGTTTTGGTCTTTTCCGCTTTGATCTTTAGTATTTTGATCCTTACTATTCTGATCTTTCTGATCTGATTTATTATTCTGATCGGAGGGGTTTTCTTTGGAGTTCTGGTTTTTCAACGAATCAGATTCGTTCTTGCTGTTTTTATCGTCTTTGTTCTTTTGATCCTGCGAAGCCCCATCTTTTGGATCCTTCTGATCTTTCGCTTTTTCTGTTTCCTGAGCTAATTTCTCCTGATTTTCAGCTAGTTTCTTTAATTCTTCAATACTCTTGTCGAGCTTTTGTTCGCGTTGCAGACGTTTAAACAACTGCATGGCCCGGTCCAGATCTTTCTCGGAATTACGCTCTTTAGCTTTCAGACGATCCAGCATATCCAGCATCCGTTCGTCCTGATTCTTTTCGAGCATTTGTTTGAGTTGCTCGTACAGCTTGTCCGTATCGCTTTTCAGCAATTCGTTCATCAGCTTCTGTAGCTGCTCGAATTTCTGGGCCAGTTCAGGCTTCTGTTCGTTGAAGCGTTGCTGCTTTTGCGTGAGCGACTGGTTCAGTTCCTGCAATTGGCGAAGCTCGTTCTGGAGTTCTTCCTTCTTCTTCAGAAGTTCCTCGATCTGTTTTTTGTCCTGGAAATCCAGGTCTCGCTTGTTGCGAAGACGGGTTTCCAGAGCCGCTAGTTCCTTCCGCAATTGCTGGGCTTTACTGAGGGATTTATCAATCTGACTTTCCGTCTTCTCTACCGCCTGATCAATTTCCTTTTCAATGGATCGCTTGGAAGGAATGGAATAGTTGAGTACGCTCGTTTTAGCTGACTTAGCTCCGTTGACGCCGTCGTTATCCCATACCTGCACGAAATACTCGATTTTATCACCCGGAGCCAGTTTTAAACTATCCGTGGACCACTGATAGTAGAAACTCTGAATGGTTTGTCCTTTCGAAAAGGGAATGCCCACCGAAGCATAGACTTTCTGGTCCTTACCACCTTCACGAACTACCTTATAGAAAAGCCGCAGGTTGGACACGCCGTAATCGTCGCCAATATTTCCGCCCAGTACGAGGTAATTATAAAGCGTAGAATCCCGGTACTGCTCCAGCGAAATAGTTGGGTATTTATCAGGAATTACGTTTAAAAAGAAGCTGACGGGCTCGCGGTTGGTCGCGTACTTATTCTTCAGAAACACCTGATACTCGCCCGATTTTTTTGCCCGTTTTTCGAACGTAAATCCACTAATCATGGACTTTTCAGCCGTACTTTTTTCCTGATCGCCTTCAAAACTTAGCTCGACGGCCTCGGTCTCTGTGGCGGCAAACTGCCATTCGATCTGCGTACCTTCGGGAACGGTGAGATTACCCGTATTCTTTACCGCTTCGTTAGGCTTGTTGAGATACGAAGGATAATTCAACTGGACTTCGAAGCCCGTCAGATTAGGCCGGGCGATAATATCGACTTCGTAGGTGGGAGAGGAGTAACCCGCCGCTTCGAACGTAAACGAAATATCCTGCTGTACTTTTCGGAAAGTGTACTCGTAATGCCGCTGATCAGTCGTTTCCATTTTAAACCGACGACCCTCGAAGGTCAGATATACGCCCTCCGGAATGGCCTCGCCCTGTAGATTGAGCTTAACCGTGTAATCTTCGTTTTTAAATGCTTTGAGATTTTTATTCTCCAATTGAAATGTAAAGGGAGCTTCCTCGGCGTATTCGTTCGTGAAATGAACAATCCGGGTCGTTGATTTCGTGAAAAATTGCGGCCATACCAGCAGAATACCGGCAATGACCAAGGCCGGAACGAGGACAAATTTGAGGTAACGTTTATTCTCATTCAGCTTAACAGCATCGGCGAATTTCACGAAGGCGAGTTGCTGCGATTTCTGTTCAATGGAAGCCCGCAGTAATTCATTCTGATTGGGATTGAGACTCACCAGTTGAAGCGTATTCAGGAGACGATCGCCGACTTCCGGAAAGAACCTTCCAATCTGCTGGGCGGCTTCTTCGTTCGACAGCGGCTTTTGCTTTCCGTAGAGATACACGATGGGTTTGATTACCCAGAACACCAGTGAAAACAGAAAAATGCCCAGAAAACCAAAGAATAGGAGTGTACGAAAGGTCGTACCAAAATGCCCGAAATATTCGAGTGTATTCAGGAACAGGTACGCGGAGAGTACGACCGCTGCTGAAAAAATGACGCCCTTCAGCAGGAGATTCGTATAGTATTTTCGCTTGTACTCATCTAGCTGAACCAGCAAGGTAGTGATCGAAGAATGTTGCATACGGAGCAGAGGCCTGACGATAAACCAGGTATAAAAGCTATACCCGAACTCGTCTAGTTAAAGTCTATTACTAGAACGAATTAAGGTACAAAAAATTTGCTGGAAAGCGGGCAGGATAGCGACGAAAAAAGAAAAGACATACTACCCAGGGCAGTATGTCTTTCGAACGGTGATGGATACACTATTAGCGTCGCTTGCGACCTTTGGATTCCGACTTCCCACTATTACTACTCTTCCGGCTACTTTCATTCCCGCCATTACCGCGGGAAGAGGACTTTCTTCCACCACTGCCTCGGCTTTCGTTACGTCCGGGGCGACCCGTGGATCGGGGTAGGGGTTTCATCCGGGGAGCTTCCCCTGTGCTCATAATACCCAGCAATTCCAGATCAATCGTACGGCGGCTCAGATTCGCTTCCTTCACTTTCACCTGTACCATATCTCCAAAGTTGATGATCCGGCCTGATCGCTGTCCGATGAGTCGGTAGTTGGCTTCGTCGAGTTCGTAATAATCGTCTTTCAGTTCGCTCAGGCGTACCATGCCTTCGCTGGCCGTTTCCTTGATCTCCACAAATACACCAAACTCCGTTACGCCGGAAACCATACCCGTGAATACTTCGCCTTCACGCGTCTGCATGAATTCGACCTGTTTGTATTTGATACTGGCCCGTTCGGCTTCAGCCGCCATTTTCTCCCGCTCGGAACTGTGCTTGCAGCGACCTTCAAATTCATTCTTATTAGGCGACTCCTTGCCATCCAGATAATGCTGGAGCAGCCGGTGAGCCATCATATCCGGGTAACGGCGAATCGGCGAAGTAAAGTGCGAGTAATGCGAAAACGCTAATCCAAAGTGACCAATCTCCTCCGTGGAATACCGGGCTTTGGCCATCGTCCGAATCGCCAGATTTTCCATCAGGTTTTGTTCGGGCTTGCCTTCTACGGCCGTCATCATGTTGTTGAGGGAACTGGAGATGTTTCCTTCTACATTCACCTGATACCCAAAACGCAGGGCAAAATCCGCAAAGGTTTTCAGCCGGTCTTTGTCGGGAGCTTCGTGAATCCGGTAGACCATCGTATTCCGGGGTTCTTCTTTTCGCAGGTTGAAGACGAATTCAGCCACGCGTTTATTCGCCAGCAGCATGAACTCTTCAATCAGCTTGTGAGCATCTTTCCGGACTTTCTGATAGACTTCCAGCGGCTTGCCATTTTCGTCTAAGCGAAATTTAACTTCAACCGTTTCAAAATTAACCGCACCTTTCCGAAAACGTTCGTCCCGAAGTTTCTTCGCCAGATCATTTAGTACGTGCAGGTGCTGGGTGAAATTTGTACTGGGTGGAAGGGCGGTTGCCTTTTTCTTGCGTCCTTTCGCCGGCTCCTGCGGCTGTACTTCTGCCTCCGTATTGGGCGTAACTTCCGTTTCCAGCAACTCCTGAGCTTCTTCGTAGCTGAAGCGGCGGTCGGAGTGGATAATGGTGCGACCAAACCATTCTTCTTTAATCCGGGCCTGGTTGTCGAGTTCAAATACCGCTGAGAACGTCAGCTTATCTTCATTCGGACGCAGGGAACACAGATTATTCGAAAGCTTTTCAGGAAGCATCGGTACCGTACGATCCACTAAATACACCGAAGTCGCCCGCATGTACGCTTCTTTTTCCAGCTCCGTATTCGGCTGGATATAGTGGGTTACGTCAGCGATGTGTACCCCAACGCGGATATTCCCGTTATCCAGATACTCGATAGAGAGAGCATCATCAAAATCCTTGGCATCGGCAGGGTCAATCGTAAACGTCGTAATAGGACGGAAGTCGCGACGCTTCTTGATTTCTTTAACCTGAATCTTCTCTGAGATCGCATTCGCTTCGGCATCTACCTGAGCGGGGAATTCATTGGGCAAGCCGAATTCCGCCAGAATCGCGTGCATTTCCGTATCGTTATCTCCCGCATCGCCTAATACGATTTTAACCTTACCTTCCGCTCTCTGGCCTTCGGCTGCGAATTTCGTAATCTCCAGGATCACTTTCTGTCCGTCCTGAACGCCGTTGAAGTCTTCGCTACGCACAAAGAAGCTATTGTAAACGCGACGATTATCCGGGTAAACAAAGCCGTACTTCGGACTCATCTGTTCGAAGCTACCCACCAGTTCCTTACGGATTCGCTGGACGACTTCAATCACTTCACCTTCCGGACGATAGTTCGAACGGCGGCTTCCTTTCCAGATGGAAATCTTTACCTGGTCTCCATCCAGAGCCGTATTTAAATTTTCAGTAGGCACGTACACATCGGCTTCGCCTTCCTGAGCGTTATCTAAAACAACAAATCCAAAATTTTTATTGACGTGCTCAAGCCGTCCTGTACGGAATTTTAAGCCCGTATCTATCTGATACTTACCGTTTTCAAGTAGCAGCTTTCCGTCCTCGTGCAACTCCTCGATCATCAGGCGATAAATCTCCCGAAGGGATTTTCCCCGTACATCCATTCGATCGCACAACTCAGAAATTGTAAAAGACTCGTTGTAATTAATATCAAAAAAAGAGTGAATTTCGGCCTTTAGTTGAGTGATAAAGCGTTCTTCTTTCGAGGCAGTATGTTTTTCTTTGGAATTCTTTTTCATGTAAAAATATTGTTACGTATTGATTAACAGATGGTTGAGTGAATTGGTTCTGCGTTGAAAATAAAGCACATACGGCTTGGAAATACCTATACACGTAGCAAAGAACAACTAATTACGTTGTACGATTTAAAAAATCTTTCGCGGGCTATTCTGCGATAGATTCTCTAATTTTGCACATTCCTAAGAATTGAAACCAAAAAACTGACGCTCAGAGGCTTCCAATGGCATTATTCGATTTTCTAACCAGCGACATAGCGATCGATTTGGGCACGGCCAATACGCTCATTATTCATAAAGGCAGAATAGTAGTAGATGAACCTTCTATTATCGCCCTCGATAAAACTAGTGGTAAAGTACTTGCCATTGGCCACCGGGCCATGCAAATGCACGAAAAAACCAACGAAAACATCAAAACGATTCGGCCATTAAAGGACGGCGTTATCGCTGACTTCACGGCCGCCGAGTTGATGATTCGGGGGATGATTAAAATGATCGACGAACGTAAGGGACTACGTTTCTTCACGCCTTCACACCGCATGGTGGTTTGTATTCCTTCCGGTATTACCGAAGTGGAAAAACGAGCTGTAAAAGATTCGTGCGAGCATGCCGGTGCCAAGGAAGTATACATGGTGCATGAGCCTATTGCGGCGGCTCTGGGTATCGGCATTGATATTCAGCAACCCAATGGTTCCATGATTGTGGATATTGGAGGAGGTACGACCGAGATCGCCGTGATTGCTCTTTCCGGTATCGTCTGCGAGGCGTCGGTACGGATTGCCGGTGACGTATTCACCCGTGATATTGTGGATTACATGCGTCGTGAACACAACCTGCTGATTGGGGAACGTTCGGCCGAGCTGATCAAGATCGAGGTAGGTGCGGCATTACCCGAACTCGAAAACCCACCCGCCGATTTCGAAATCCGCGGTCGGGATTTGATGACGGGTATTCCGAAAGAGATCAAGGTAACGTATTCGGAGATTGCCTACGCACTCGACAAATCGATTTCCAAAATCGAAGAAGCAACGATGAAAGCTTTGGAAACGTCACCTCCGGAGCTTTCGGCGGATATTTATCACAACGGTATTCACCTGACGGGTGGCGGTGCCCTGCTGCACGGTCTGGATAAACGTTTGGGTGCGAAAACGAAACTTCCCATTCACATCGCCGATGATCCGCTACGGGCCGTCGTACGGGGTACGGGCGAAGTGTTGAAAGATCTGGATAAGTACAAAGCAGTGCTTATCAGCTAGAGGAGCGAGTAAAGTATAGAGCGAATAGATGACGGAAAGTAGAAGTTAGCGTAGCTAATGTTCTAGGCTCCGTCATCTATTCGCTGTTCTCTATCGTCTGCTTGTAATCCGCTGTCCTATTCTATGAATTCGCTATTTGCCTTTATCGCCCGGCAGCGGGCCTTTATCGTATTCGTCTTGCTGGAAGTGTTGAGCCTGTGGTTTTACTTCAAGTTCAATAATTACCCGAGTGCTATTTATTTTCATACCTCGAATTATTACGTAGCCAAAGGACTTCAGTTGCAGGCTTCCATTACCCAGTACCTGAACCTGGGCCAGGTGAATGCCGGACTGGCGATGGAAAACGCCCGTTTAAACGCCGAACTGACGAAATTGCAAAGCAAACAGATACCTACGGCAATTAATTACAAGGCCGATTCGACCGTAGCTTCCCGCTTTCAGCCTATTGTAGCCAAGGTGGTGAAAAACTCTATTGTGGTTGCTCAGAATAATTATCTGACGCTCGATAAAGGTACGGCCGATGGCGTTTTGCCGGGTATGGGGGTTATTTCACCTACGGGCGTGGTGGGTATCATCAGAGGCTGTTCGGAACACTTTTCGCTGGTTACATCTTTATTACACCTGGATCCACCGATGCGGATTTCTTCGCAGGTTCGAAGAAGTGGAGAAATTGGTTCGAGTCGCTGGGAGGGTGGAAATACAGAAATCGTTAAACTTTTTGATGTATCGCGGTACAAGTCGGTGAAAATGGGCGATACCGTCGTAACCTCGCAACTGAACTCGGTATTCCCCGGCGGTATCATGGTAGGAACAGTGAAGAAACTGGGAGTAAGCTCAGATCAGACCTTCTGGGACATTGATCTGAAATTAGCCACGGACTTCCGTAATTTGTCTTACGTGTACATCATCAACAACCGCCTTCAGAAAGAGCAGGAGCAGTTGGAAAAAACAATCCAGGCGAAATAAGACTTTCAAACGAAAGGATTTTCGTTGAATGAACCCATCACTAGCTAAAAGCCTCCAGCTGATAGCTAACAGCCAGTGATCAATGAATCGGAATTTTTTAGTAGTGCTCTTTGGGTACTTGTTTATTTACTGCTTCAGGTCTTCTTTTTCCGCAGCATGATTCTCTTCGATCATGCCTTTTGCTTTGTATACATTGCCAGTACGCTTTCGCTGCCCTTCGATACGCCTCAAACGCGGGTGCTGTTCTTAGCCTTTGTAACGGGATTCTTCGTGGATTTCTTCTACAATACGCTGGGACTACACGCGGCCTGTACGGTGTTTCTGGCTTTCATACGACCAGCGATTTTGCGTTTGCTGACACCAGCCCGGGGATACGAAGAACGGAACGAACCTACACTCGCAGTCATGAATCTCTGGTGGGTGATTCGATATACGTTTATTGCCGCTCTGATTCATCATACGCTTTTATTTGGTCTGGAATCACTAAGCCTGGCCCTGCTGATTCCCACATTACTCAAGATCATCACTAGTACGGTTTATTCAACGTTTGTGATGGTGACCTTACAGTTTTTTCGCGGAGAATAATAGTACGTAATTACAAAAAAAGCTCCCTGCGAATACAGGGAGCTTTTTTTGTGGTTATGTATTTAGTTTTTAATAAATCGCTTGCTGACGACTCGATTCCCATCCGAAAGCTGCACCAGATACAGGCCCGGAGCCCAGTGCGTTACCTCCACATCGGTCTGATAAAGATTTCCCTCAACGGTTATGCTTTGTGTAGAAAGCAGCTTTCCGTCACTGCTGTAAATTCGGGCTGTTGCCTGTTGAAGACCAGCGGCCTGATAGGTAATGCGAATGCGTTCCTGAGCGGGATTAGGTTGTAACGTAAAGAGGAACTGCGTTTGCTCAGGAGCAAGGGCGGTAATGGTTACGGTAGTGGGTTCGGAGATGGCCGTACATCCTGCAGCATTTGTGGTTTGCACGGTATACGACCCGGACTGCCCCACCAGATAATTCTGATTAGTGGCTCCCGCAATCAAGGTTCCGTTGCGGTACCATTGATAACCCGTTGCCTGAGAGGAAGTAAGTTTGAGTTCTTCCCGGGCAATAGTTGGGACGGAAACGGCCTGTACCTGAACGCTGGTCGGCGAAGACGTAGTTTCACAACCCGAAGCTTCGGATACACGAACGGTGTAGTTCCCGGCCTGTGTGATCGTAACCGTAGCTCCGGTGGCTCCCGAAATAGGCTGATTCTCGCGGTACCACTGGTAGACGAAACCCGTACCCGTGTTGGCTTGTAAGGTCAATGAACTGTTCTGACAAAGAATGGCATTCGCTCCGGCTGTAATTCGGGCGGGTGAAGTCACGGCACCCGAAGTAATGGGAACGGCCAGACGACTACTCGTACATCCGTTCGCCCGTACTTTCAACTCATACAGGTAGTAGTAATAGGTGTTGGCAGCCGATCCGGCCGTGTTTCCGGTAATTGAAAAGACGTTAGGCAGGGAGAAGGGATAAGGTTTTGTACTGCTGCTCAGGTTCCGGTAAATTGTAGCCCCATTCGCATACGAAATCTGGATCTGGTAATTACCCGCTTCGGGCAGAGTCAGGTTCAAGGGGTAGACCGCTCCGGTATCGTTGGGATCGTCAGTACTGGCTCCGGCGGCGGGGTTTCTAGTAGCGGTAACGTCCAGGGTTACTCTGGAGACATTCCTTCCGGCTGCATTCACGGCCGTAAACGTAATTTTCCCGGAGTTGCCAATGTACAGCCGGGCACTTTCCAGTACAACCGGAACCTCCGCCCGTACCGTCAGGGCGGGTGAAAACTGGTTATATCCACCTCCCGCAAAAACCGATTTAGTCGCGGGTCCTACCGTGCTGCTGAATTCGTTCAGGCTTACGTATACGGTTCCGGACGCAGGTTTCTGTTCCAGTGAAGTAGCATTTCCAATAGCAATCAGATTACCACCGCTGGGAGCATCATACCAGAAGGCCGTACCCGTGGCCGTATTCCGAAGCGTCACTTTCCCATCGGTACCGCAGGTTTGAGCCGTTGCTTGTGGAGCGATGACGGCCGCGGTCGTACGGGTTTGAATAAGGGCATTGTTCGTACTCAATTGATCTCCTTGCAATTCCGTACGTACCGTAATCGTATAGGTCTTATTGGCCGTAGCTGTAAAATCGCTGGTAAGCCAGACATTTTTCTGCTGAAAAGCATTGAGACTAACCTGTCCCCGCAACGTAGCGACGACCGTAGAGCCATCGCTAACCTGAGCCGTAACGGGTACGTTCGCCTGAGCTTCGGTACCGAAGTTCTGCACCGTGACCTGAAGAGCGATACCCCCATTCGGGCAAAAATTATTTTCAGGGGAAAGTAACGCCGTTACGCCAGCGTCCCGGGCGGGTTTTACTACTTTGAGCTGGTATTCCTGCGTTTGCCCAGCCGTGTAGTTACCGCAGGCTGTAGGGGCAGTCGTGCCTTCCCGGCTAATGATGCGTAGCGGAATAAGCTGCCCCACACTTACATTGGAAGGAATAGTTAGCGAGCCACTGAATACCCCGCCACTGCTTAAAGTACCAGACGTCGCCAGTGTTTCATTGCTATCGTCAAAATCGCCGTCGAGGTTCCAGTCTGCAAACATCCGAACCGTTTTCTGCGTGTTTTGGCCATTGCAGTTGGCTACTGAAATTTCATACGAAAGAGTTTGTCCCACTGAAATTTCAGCGACCTGATCCGTATATACCTGATTACTACCGCAGCCATCGGGCAGGGTACGGCTGAAGTTTCCGAAAACGACCTTACTGATTTTACTAACGTTGGTAGTAGTCGCCAGAGCCGAACAATAGGCGGTACCACCCACGCCACTCATCAGGAGGCTATAGGCCTGAGTACCGCCCTGCAAATTGTTCTTATGCGTGACTGTTACGGTATAGGTCCGACCAGGAATGGGATTGGCGATGTAGATTTTCTCCACATTATCCAGAATGTTGTCGCCCGTAGTAGCCGCCTGCGTAGGGTTATTGGGATCGAGTATATAGGGCTGGTAAGTCGTCGTACCATCGGAAATCCGAATATCTAAATCATTGACCAGCCGGAGTGTACGGCTATTTAAAGCCGATGGACCGATGGCGACTGGCGTAGCTTCGGGGTCAATCCAGGTAATGGTAACGGTTAGTGGACCACGACCCGAGGCGATTACCTGCTGCGTATACGTTTGGCCGGAAGTGAGCTGACGTTCCGTCACCGAATGGCTTTTATCCGTGTTTAACAGCACCGTAGCGGCCTTTTCTGCATTGAGTAATCCCCAACCGAAACTATAATCCGGACCAGGATTTCCGGCGTCTTCAGCCGTATGAATAACCAGCCCTTTTAGCGTCGAGGAACGCATAAACTGGTTATCATTCAGTTGCCCGTATAATTCCTGCAATAAAAACAGACTACCCGATACGTTGGGCGAAGCCATCGACGTACCGGATAAGGTTGTATACGCATCCGTTGCCGTGGAAGTAGACGAGAGCAGACCCACGCCATCGCCCATAATATCGGGTTTGATACGGCCATCATCGGTAGGACCGGAGCTACTAAACGAAGCCTGTTGAATATCAGAAGCCTGATTGATTCCATTGGGAAGGCCACCTACGGCTCCGACGGTGAGAATATTCTTAGCCGTACTATAGGTCGGGATATTATCAAAAGCTCCATTGCTTTTACGGACTTTCGTACTGGTGGTCGAACCCGAACCCAGGTTATACGAAGCTCCATCGGCGGGTTTGTTCGTGCCTGCGGCATCCCTTGAATTTCCGGCTGAAAAACAGATCAGGTAATTCGGCGTATTAACGGCCAGCCTGTCGAGCGACTGGGCTTTCGAATCGTAGTAACCGAACTTATAATCTTCCGTTTCGCTGACGGCATCACTGCCGTACCAACGCCAGGTCGTACCATCTTCGTCCAGATCCCAACCCGCCAGTTGTCCGTAGGAGTGGTTGGAGATAAGCAGACCCGAGGCGGCCCCCGTAATTTCTGAAAGATCATTGGTAAAGTCCCAGGCTCGTAGCGAAGCCCCCGTCGCCATTCCCTTCGCCACCGGATTCACACCCGTGGCGATCATCGTACCCGATACGTGAGTAGCGTGAGCATTGGCCGTCGTTGCGTTATCTACCTGGGTTACTCTCCCGGTCAGTTCTACGTGATCCAGACGCACGGCACCACCATCCCAGATACCCAGACGTCCACTCATCCGACTACTACCCCCGGTCAGGTTGAGGCCTAGACTTCCGCCCGTTTGCAGGGTATTGGTACGCGTAGTGGCGGCGGCTACTACGTTTGAAAAGGTACTCAGGTAGATGGGTTCTCCCAGAGCGTCCAGTCCCTGCAATTTCACGCGGCGACCGTTGGCGTACATTTTTTCAATGAACCAGCCCCGTTTCTGAGCTAAGCTTAGGGCTCTGGTGTACGACTGTTGTTCCGCATCCGCTACCTGACGAGCGGATTTTTCGAGTTGTTTGGTGGTAGTATTCGTATATAAAGAAATCGGTTTCTGAGCCCATACCCAGGGTAAGGCAAAGAAGCTTAAGCCAAGTAATACAAGTTTTTTCATGTCCGGGCAGGAAGCGGTTCTATTAGGAATACGCCGTTCAATCAGCGGGCGTTGCGTAAGGTGATGAGTAAGCGAATGTGGATAAGACTCGTGGGTGGAAAAAGGTAAAGTGGGGTAAAGGGTTATCGTTTAGAGATGGTTTATTTGTGGCAACTTGAACAAGCTAAGTTTAGTCCGGCAAGCATGGTTGGCCAGTAGCCTCTTTCCATTCCACAGCGTTTTACTCTTTTGGAACTTTGTTATTCACTTAGACGGAGTTTGGATACTTCTTACTGTCTGTTCGGTAGCCCCTGAGCCTTCCAGGCTGGA